>NZ_JBHYKH010000011.1:15724-46035 GCF_042741275.1 Streptomyces sp. NPDC058964 | reverse complement strand
GCTGATGGCGGGCGAACCGGCCGGACCCCATGACACGGACGTGGCCCTGGACTCTGTCCCCGCCTCCCTGACCGTCACCGGCGGGTTCGGGCACAGCTTCTTCGGCCGCACCGGCCTGGAGCAGCAGCGTCCGGCCTCCCTCGACCCGCTGCCCGACTTCTCCTCCGACCAGCTCGACAGGACACGCAGCAACGGTGACCTGTGGGTGCAGATCGGCGCCGACGACGCCCTGGTCGCCTTCCACGCCCTGCGCGCGATCCAGAAGGACGCGGGCGGCGCGGCCCGCGTCCGCTGGCAGATGAACGGCTTCAACCGCGCCCCGGGTGCCACCGCCCGCCCCATGACGGCCCGCAACCTCATGGGCCAGATCGACGGCACCCGCAATCCGAAGCCGGCCGACTCCGACTTCGACAGACGGATCTTCGTCCCGGCGTCCGGCTCCACGGACCCGGCCTGGATGGCGAACGGCTCCTACGCCGTCGTACGCCGTATCCGCATGCTCCTCGACGACTGGGAGAAGCTGTCGCTCAAGGCCCAGGAGGACGTCATCGGACGGCGCAAGTCCGACGGGGCGCCCCTGTCCGGGGGCACCGAGACCACCGCGATGGACCTGGAGAAGGCCGACGCCAAGGGCAACTACGTCGTCCCGGGCAACGCGCACGCCCGGATCACGCGGCCGGACCAGAACGGGGGCGCGGCCATGCTGCGGCGCCCGTTCTCGTACCACGACGGCTTCGACGCGGACGGGGTGCCCGACGCGGGCCTGCTCTTCGTCTGCTGGCAGGCCGACCCGCTGCGCGGCTTCGTACCGGTGCAGCGCAAGCTCGACCGGGGCGACGCGCTGTCGAAGTACATCCGGCACGAGGCGAGCGGACTGTTCGCGGTGCCGGGCGGGGCGGCACGCGGAGAGTACGTGGGTCAGCGCCTGCTGGAGGGCTGAGAGCGCCCGGATTCACCCCCTGAGGGGGCTGTCGTGAGACACATCAGCCGGGTTTCCCCCGGGCCATTAGGGTGAGGACATGCCAGCGAGCTATGCGTATCTCGGCCCCGAGGGAACCTTCACCGAAGTCGCCCTGCGCACGCTTCCGGAGGCGGCGACCCGCGAGCTGATCCCGTATGTGTCGGTGCAGTCCGCCCTCGACGCGGTGCGCGCCGGTGAGGCCGAGGCCGCGTTCGTGCCGATCGAGAACTCGGTGGAGGGCGGCATCACGACCACCCTCGACGAACTGGTCGCGGGCGCACCGTTGATGATCTACCGCGAGGTGCTGCTGTCGATCACCTTCGCGCTGCTGGTCCGGCCCGGCACCAAGCTCTCCGACATCAAGACGATCACCGCCCATCCGGCCGCCCAGCCGCAGGTCCGCAACTGGCTCAAGGCCAACCTCCCGGACGCCGTCTGGGAGTCGGCCGCGTCGAACGCGGACGGCGCCCGTCTGGTCCAGGAGGGACGCTACGACGCCGCCTTCGCCGGTGAGTTCGCCGCCGCCCGGTACGGTCTGGTGCCCCTGGAGACGGGTATCCACGACGCGGAGAACGCGCAGACGCGGTTCGTGCTCGTGGGCCGGCCCGCCAGGCCGGCGGCCCCGACCGGTGCGGACAAGACCTCCATCGTGCTGTGGCAGCGCGACGACCACCCGGGTGCGCTGCGCGACCTCCTCGGCGAGTTCGCCAGCCGGGGCATCAACCTGATGCTGCTTCAGTCCCGGCCCACCGGAGCCGGCATCGGCAACTACTGCTTCTGCATCGACGCCGAGGGACATATCTCCGACCGGAGAATGGCCGAGGCGCTCATGGGCCTGAAGCGGATCTGTCTGCAGGTGCGGTTCCTCGGCTCCTATCCGCGTGCCGGCATCAGGCCGGACGACGTGCGGCGCACCCTGCCGGGGACGTCCGACGAGGAGTTCGTGGCGGCGGCGGACTGGGTGGCGCGCTGCCAGGACGGCCGTTTCTAGTCAGTCCTACCTGCATACCTTCGTTATCCACAGACGTTATCCACAGGCGCGCTTCTCGACCTGGGGACAAGTCGACAACGAAGTGCCATGCAGTCGACAAATCGCCCTGCGGCCCTCAGATGGGGCCACGACCCCACACGTCACCCTTCGTCCACTCGTTTCCTTTGGTTCATCTTTTGGAGCGACCTCTTTCCACCCGAAAGTGGGTTGCGTGACGGTTTGAACCGGGAATTCTTCGGCCCGTCGAACTCTTCCGGAGTGATCAATTCCGAAATCCACAGACCTTCCACACAGCCTGTGGATAACCCTCCGAGGGCCTGGATTCCTGTGGACAACCGGTTCTCCAAGTCCCGCTCCGCACAAGGAAATCGAGTCAACCCGGCGCCCGCCGCATGCCCCGTCCCAGGGAGTGAGACACTTTTTATTGACACGCTCGGCAATTACCCCATAACGCAACGTATGCCGCGATTCGGAACACGTGGGAATAGTGATTCGTGAGCGGCCACCCCGCACCGGTAGCCTTGAGCGCGTGATTGACCTTCGCCTGCTCCGTGAGGACCCCGACCGTGTGCGCGCGTCCCAGCGCGCCCGTGGAGAGGACGTCGCACTCGTCGACGCCCTCCTGTCTGCCGATGAGCGGCGCAGGTCCTCCGGCGTCCGCTTCGACGAGCTGCGCGCCGAACAGAAGCAGCTCGGCAAGCTCATCCCCAAGGCCCCCGCCGACGAGAAGGCCGAGCTGCTCAAGCGCGCCGAACAGCTCAAGGCCGACGTCAAGGCCGCCGACGCCGAACGCGACGCGGCCGACACCGAGACCCAGGAACTCCTGCTCCGGCTCGGCAACCTCGTCCACCCCGACGTGCCCGTCGGCGGCGAGGAGGACTTCGCCACGCTGGAGACGCACGGCACGATCCGTGACTTCGGCGCCGAGGGCTTCGAGCCCAGGGACCACCTGGAGCTCGGCCAGCTGCTCGGCGCGATCGACGTCGAGCGGGGCGCCAAGGTCTCCGGCTCGCGCTTCTACTTCCTCACCGGTGTCGGCGCCCTGCTGGAGCTGGCCCTGGTGAACGCGGCGATCGCCCAGGCGACGGCCGCGGGCTTCACCCCGATGCTGACGCCGGCCCTGGTCCGGCCGCAGTCCATGGCGGGCACGGGCTTCCTCGGCCAGGCTGCCCAGGACGTCTACCACCTCGACAAGGACGACCTCTATCTGGTCGGCACGTCCGAGGTGCCGCTGGCCGCGTACCACATGGACGAGATCATCGACGCGGACCGCCTCCCGCTGCGCTACGCGGGCTTCTCGCCCTGCTTCCGCCGCGAGGCCGGCTCGCACGGCAAGGACACCAAGGGCATCTTCCGCGTCCACCAGTTCGACAAGGTCGAGATGTTCTCGTACGTCTCGCCCGAGGACTCGCAGGCCGAGCACCAGCGCCTGCTGGAGTGGGAGAAGCAGTGGCTGACCTCGCTGGAGCTGCCGTTCCGCGTCATCGACGTCGCCACCGGTGACCTGGGCGCCTCGGCCTCCCGCAAGTTCGACTGCGAGGCCTGGATCCCGACCCAGGGCAAGTACCGCGAGCTGACGTCGACCTCGGACTGCACCGAGTTCCAGTCCCGCCGCCTGCAGATCCGCGTCCGCGAGGGCAAGCAGGTCCGCCCGCTGGCGACGCTCAACGGCACGCTGTGCGCCGTACCCCGCACGATCGTGGCGATCCTCGAGAACCACCAGCAGGCCGACGGCTCGGTCCGCGTGCCCGAGGTGCTGCGTCCTTACCTGGGCGGCCGGGAGGTCCTGGAGCCGGTGGCCAGGTGAGCGACGGCTTCCCGTACGGACTCGTCGCCACCGACCTCGACGGAACGCTGCTGCGTTCCGACGAGTCGGTCTCGCGGCGCACCCGTGACGCGCTCGCCGCGGCCACCGCGACGGGCGCCGCGCACATCGTCGTCACGGGCCGCGCGGTCCCCTGGACCCGGCACATCCTCGACGACCTCGGCTACCGGGGCCTCGCGGTGTGCGGTCAGGGCGCGCAGGTGTACGACGCCGGCGAGCACCGTCTGCTGACGTCCGTCACCCTGGACCGGCAGCTGGCGGGCGTCGCCCTGGCCAAGATCGAGGCCGAGGTGGGCCCGCTGTTCCTGGCGGCGAGCCGGGACGGCCTGGACGGCGAGGTGCTGGTCGGCCCCGGGTACGCGATCACCGGAACGCTCCCGGCGACCCCGTTCACGGACGCGTCCGACCTCTGGAGCGCCCCGCTGAACAAGATCTACATACAGCATCCGACCCTCTCGGACGACGAGCTGGCCGAGGCGTCCCGCCGGGCCGCCGGCGGTTTCGTCACGGTCGCCCTGGCGGGCGAGGGCATCGTGGAGCTGCTGCCCCTGGGTCTGTCCAAGGCGACGGGGCTGTCGCTGGCGGCCCGCCGCCTGGGTCTGAAGGCCGCCGACACCATCGCCTTCGGCGACATGCCCAACGACATCCCGATGTTCGCCTGGGCGTCCCGTGGCGTGGCCATGGCCAACGGCCACGAGGAGCTGAAGGCGGTGGCGGACGAGGTGACGGCCTCCAACGAGGAGGACGGAATCGCAACGGTACTGGAGCGCCTGCTCACCAACGCCCCCTGAACGCCGCCACCGCGGGCCACTGCTGCTGCGGGCAGTGGTTCCGCAGGGCGATGGGGTCCCCCGCTCGAGCGGAGCCGAGAGCAGGGGAGGGTGGGCACAGCCTGCGGCTCCGGCCGACTTCTCGACCGGCCCAGCGCTGAGGGCCGGCCAAGTCCCGGTGACGACGTCTCGCGGAGGATGCACGGATCGAACGTGCGCGGGGTAACCCCCGACCACGGCTTAGCAAGCCGGTGCCTTACCACTCGGCCAATCCTCCGGGTGGGCGGTCCACGCGAGAGCGACATCGCGTGCTCGAAGCGACCGCCCCGGGCAGCACTCGTGCGGGGCGGGTTCCAGATGGCGCAACTACACCGGAACCCGCCGTCGGCTGCCCTGTCGGGAACCGGACGTACTGTCGTGCATGGACATCGCCCGGCTCCTCTCCCAGATCGTGGCGCCGGTTCCCGGACCGGCGGTGCGGATACCACCACTGTGCCGGTGGGCCGAGTTGGGCGCCACTGGTTTTCCGGGCCGCTAGCCGCGCCGCCACCTGCGACGACGAGCCTTGCCGAAGAACCATCCCGCGGGCGGCTCGTCCGACCGCCAGGGCTGCGGCTCGGGCGCCTCGGCACGCCAGCGGGCGGCGAGCATCCGGGCCCGGGCCGACGGCTCGGTGGTCCCGGCGGAGCGGACGAACTCCTCGTCCAGGACGACCGCGTCCCACTCGCCGTGCGGCAGTGCCTCGTCAGCCATGTCCGTGCCTCCCAGCGGTGCGTCCCCCGGCCCCAGTGTGCCGGGACGGAGGTGAAGCCCCCGTCAGGGCCGGTGTCCCCTACTCCTCGCCCGCTAGGGTCAGGGACCGCAGCTTCTGTCCCGCGTACCAGGTGGCGAGCACCGTGACCGCCACCAGCAGCACCGTCGCGGTGGTGAACCCGACGTCGGAGGTCACCAGGTCCCCGCCCGCGACCTTGTGGGCCACGGCCAGCGACCACTGCTGGACGCTCAGCGTGCGCGCCCCGGAGACCAGCGAGCCGAACAGCGCCTCCCACACGAGCGCGTACACGAGGCCGAAGACCACCGCGTGCCGCGAGACCGTGCCCAGCAGCAGGAAGAGCGCGGCGTACGCGATCGAGGACACCAGCGCGGCCACCGTGTACGCCACGGCGATCTGCTGGCCGTTGCCGTTGAGGATGAACCCGGCGACGAACGTCGGCAGCGCCGAGAACACCATCGTCACCGCGATCGCCACGATCAGTTTGGTGAAGATGATCGTGGGGCGTTTGACCGGCTTGGACAGCAGGTACACGACGGAGCCGTCGTCGATCTCCGGTCCGATCGCGCCCGTGCCGGCGATGACGCCGATGATGGGCACCATGGTGGCGAGCGCGAGCCCGCCGAGCAGGTCGGACGCCGTCTGGTCGTCGGCACCCGCGAGGGTCCGCACGACCACGGAGATCGCGATGAGCAGCAGGGGCAGCGCGCCCAGGATGAGGGCCCGGCGGCGGCCGAGCAGGGCCCGGTAGGTGAGCCGGGCGACTGTGGGGTCGTACATCTTCGGCCTCCTACGCCGCGACCAGATACGAGAAGACGGACTCGAGGGACTCGTCGGACGGCGAGACCGTGAGCAGCCGGATGCCGTGGTCCCGGGCCACCCGGGGCAGCAGGACCGTGAAGCGGCCGAAGTCGACGGCCTGGATGCGCAACGCACCCTCCTGCAGGTCGACTTCGATGCCGGACGTCGACGGATCGGCGATCAGCGCGGCCGCGAGTGCGCGGTCGTCGCTGGAGCGCACAAGATAGCGGTGCGGCCGGTCGGTCATCAGACGACGGATCTTGCGGAAGTCGCCGCTGGCCGCATGGCGTCCGGCGACGACGACCTCGATGTGCCAGGCGAGCTGCTCCACCTCTTCGAGGATGTGGGACGAGAACAGCACCGTGCGGCCCTCGTCGCCCATGCGCCGCAGCAGCTCCATGAGCTGCATGCGCTGGCGCGGGTCCATGCCGTTGAAGGGTTCGTCCAGCAGGAGCAGCGACGGGTCGTGGACGAGCGCGCTCGCCATCTTCACGCGCTGCCGCATGCCCTTGGAGTAGGTGGAGATCTTCCGGTCCTGTGCGTACTCCATCTCGACCGTGGCCAGCGCGCGTTGGGCGGCCTTGGCGCCCAGTCCGTGCAACTCGGCGTTGGCGACGACGAATTCGCGCCCCGTGAGGAAGTCGTACATCGCCTCCCGCTCGGGGACGATCCCGATGTGCTTGTAGATCGCCTCGTTGCGCCAGACCGGCTGTCCGTCGAGGGTGACCGAGCCGGTGGAAGGGGCCAGGAAGCCGCCCATCATGTTGATCAGGGTGGACTTTCCGGCACCGTTGGGACCGAGGAGGCCGGTGACGCCGGGGCCGATGGTCATGGTGATGTCGTTGACGGCGACCACGTTGCCGAACCAGCGGGAGACGTGGTCGATGGAGAGCGTGGTCACAGTCCCACCTTCCGGTAGCGGCGCAGCAGGAGGCCGTAGCAGGCGGCGATGAGGCCGAGGACGACCAGGACGAACACCATGCCCTGTCCGTGCGTCGGGCCGACCCCGCCGGGGTAGGAGGAGGTGCCGCCCAGGAAGGCGGACTGCACCCCGTCGATCAGGGTGACCGGCGAGAACAGGCCGATCCACGGGACGGCCCCGGTGCTGTCCTGGGCGTCGGCGATGGCCTGCAGGGTGGAGACCGCGCCGTAGGAGATGGTCAGTACGGCGATCACGGCGGCGATGCCGAAGCCGCGGCGCGGGGTGACCGACGCTATGACCAGGCCGAGGCCGGCGAAGAGGAGCGAGAGCAGTGCCACGGCGACCAGTCCCTGGGCGAATTTCCCGGTCTGGTGGGCGAAGCCCATCTTGGCGAGCAGCGAGCCCACGTACATCACCAGCAGCGGGCCGCCGGTGAGGATGAACATCGCCGACGCCAGCGCCGCGAACTTGGCCTGCACGTAGTCGGCGGTCTCGATGGGCCGCGAGAAGTACAGCGGTACGGTCTTGAAGCGCAGGTCGCGGGAGACGGACTGGGGGGCCTGCGAAGCGACGTAGAGGCTGATGACGGCCTGCATGATGATCGCGTAGCGGGTGTAGGAGACCGGCAGTTCGGGCGCCTTGGTGGCCACGGCGACGGCCACCATGATGGCGGCGGGCACGCACATCACCGCGAACAGCAGCATCGGCAGCACCTTGGACTTCACCGAGCGGCCGAGGCCGTAGGCGCCGCGCAGGGACTGCGAGTAGAGGGACCGGCGGGCGTAGCCGCGGCCCAGCCGGGGGCCGTCGTAGCTGCGGTAACCGATGTTGTGGATGCGGGTCTGGTCACCCGGCCGTGTCGTCACGGGGTGCTCAACCGCCATGGCCGACCGCCTCCTTCCGCTGCGCGCCGCCGTCCGCGTCGCTCTTGAAGACCTCCGAGATGTGGTGCCTGCGCTGCTCCATGCGCACCAGCCCGAGACCCAGGTCGGCGACGACGTCGCGCACCAGGTCGTAGGTCTCCTCGCCCGTGGCGGTGAGCAGCAGGATGTGTCCCGCGCCGGGCAGGCCGTCACCCTCGCGGTGGGTCTCCACGCCCCGCGCGGTGAGCGCCTCCCGGACTGCGCGGGTGCCGTCGGGCAGGTCGTCGGAGTCGGTGACCTCGATCGCGAGGGTGGTCGTGGTCTGTGTGAAGTCGGTGGTCGAGCTGGACCGCAGGAGCTTTCCGCCGTCGACCACGACGACGTGGTCGCAGGTGCGCTCCAGTTCGCCCAGCAGGTGCGAGGTGACCAGGACCGAGATGCCGAAGTCGGTGTGGATGCGGCGGATCAGGCCGAGCATCTCGTCGCGGCCGACCGGGTCGAGCCCGTTGGTCGGCTCGTCCAGGAACACCAGCTGTGGGTCGTGGACCAGGGCCTGGGCCAGCTTCACGCGCTGCTTCATGCCGGTCGAGTAGCCGCCGATGGGGCGGTAGCGCTCCTCGTACAGGCCGACGTGGCGCAGGGTGTCCGCCGTGCGCTCTCGGGCCGCGGCCGGCGGGAGGCCGGACATACGGGCCATGTGGACGACGAACTCGGTGGCCGACACGTCGGGCGGCAGGCAGTCGTGCTCCGGCATGTAGCCGACCCGCTCGCGGATGGCGGCGCCCTCGGTGGCGACGTCGAGGCCGAGCACCTCGGCGCGGCCCTCGGTGGCGGGGGAGAGACCCAGCAGGATCTTGATCAGTGTGGACTTGCCGGCTCCATTGGCACCCACGAGCCCCGTCACACCGGGTCCCACGTCCACGGAGAGCCGGTCAAGCGCGGTCACCCGGGGGAACCGCTTGCTCAGGCTTTCGGTCGCGATCACAGTCACGTCCCCGACGGTAGTGACGCGCGCCACCCCGGTCGTCAGACCCGAGAGCCGTCTTCGCGTAAGACTCCAGTCGTACGGGGCCCTAGGGGATCCCCTGCCTGAGAGCTACGCCGGGTTTTTCCACAGCCCGGATCCGCCTATTGACGTCGCCTCTAACAACTGTCACATTCACCAGTGTCACGTTACGGACGCGTACCGCAGTCGACGGGGACGGGGCGGCATGACGACGGCATTGCACAGCGGACTCCCGCACGGCGGACTCTCCGCGGAGCTGCAGGGTTTCAGACGGGTCCAGCGTCTCGCCTACGAGTGCGCCGAGGCGGTCGCGGCCCGGCTGGAGCCCGGGGTCACCGAGCGCGAGGCGGCGCGCATGCAGCGCGAGTGGCTGCGCGAGCGAGGGGTGCGGGACTGGTTCCACCTGCCCTTCGCCTGGTTCGGGGACCGCACGGCGTTCGCGGACTTCCGCGTACCGCTCCAGTTCTTCCCGACCGACCGGCGGCTGGAGCCCGGGATGCCGTTCATCCTGGACATGGCGCCGGTGTACGAGGGATACACGGCGGACATCGGCTATTCGGGCTCGCTCGGCCTCAACCCGGTGCAGGACCGGCTGATGGCCGATCTGGAGGCACACCGTGAGCTGATCCTGAGCGAGGTGCGCGAGCGGCGCCCGCTGCGCGGGATCTACGAGGACGTGGACCGCCTCATGGTCCGCCAGGGTTACGCCAACCGGCACCGCGCGTACCCCTTCGGCGTGATCGCGCACAAGGTGGACCGGGTGAGACAGCGCCGCTGGTCGCCGCACCTGTTCGGGTTCGGCACCCGGTCCCTGAAGGGCCTGCTGTCCGACGCGCTGCACGGTCACCGCGAAGGCTGGTCGCCCCTGTGGTCCCCGTACCGCTTCTCCGACCACCCGCCGCAGCCGGGCCTGTGGGCGGTCGAACCGCACCTCGGCTTCCGGGGTACGGGCGCGAAGTTCGAGGAGATCCTGGTCGTCACCGACTCCAGGGACCCCGAACACAGCGCCTTCTGGCTGGACGACGATCTGCCGCACGTGCGGCGCTGGGCGGAGGACAAGTGACGACGCTGAAGGGCGCGCGGGAGCGCCGGGTCCGTACGGGCGGGGTCGAGCTGTGCGTGGCGGAGCTCGGCGACCCGGCACAGCCGACGGTGGTTCTGGTGCACGGCTATCCGGACAGCAAGGAGGTCTGGTCGGAGGTCGCCGTCCGCCTCGCGGAGCGCTTCCACGTCGTGCTCTACGACGTGCGGGGCCACGGCCGCTCGACGGCGCCGAAGCCGCTGCGCGGCGGCTTCACCCTGTCAAAGCTCACCGACGACTTCCTGGCGGTCGTGGACGCGGTCAGCCCGGACCGGCCGGTGCACCTGGTGGGGCACGACTGGGGTTCGGTGCAGTCGTGGGAGTTCGTCACGGTCAAGCGCACCGAGGGGCGCATCGCCTCCTTCACCTCGATGTCCGGCCCGTCGCTCGACCACTTCGGCCACTGGATCGACGCGCGTGTGAAGCGCCCGACGCCCCGCCGGGTCGGCCAGCTGCTCGGCCAGGGCGCCAAGTCCTGGTACGTGTACCTCCTGCACACCCCGGTCCTGCCCGAACTGGCCTGGCGCGGCCCGCTCGGCAGGCGCTGGCCGAAGATCCTGGAGCGGATCGAGAAGGTTCCCGGCGGCGACTACCCCACGTCCTCGCTCCCCACGGACGCCGCACACGGCGCCTGGCTGTACCGGGACAACGTGCGGTCCCGGCTGCTCAGGCCCCGCACGGACGCGTACGCGCACGCGCCCGTGCAGCTCATCACGCCCCTGGGGGACGCGTTTCTCTCGGAGAAGCTGTACGACGAGCTGGAGAAGTGGGCCCCGCAGCTGACCCGCCGAACGCTTCCCGCCAAGCACTGGGTGCCGCGCACGCGACCGGATCAACTGGCTGCCTGGATCGACGAGTTCGTCACCGGCGTCGACGGCGGGCGCCCGCAGATGATGCCCGCCGGCCGGTATGCCGACCGGTTCGGTGGCCGGCTCGTGCTGGTCACGGGCGCGGGCAGCGGTATCGGGCGGGCGACGGCGTTCGCCTTCGCGGAGGCGGGTGCGCGCGTGGTGGCCGTCGACCGGGACACGGAGTCCGCTGTCCGCACCGCCGAGCTGTCCCGGCTGCTCGGCGCCCCGAAGGCCTGGGCGGAGACCGTCGACGTCTCCGACGAGCAGGCCATGGAGAAGCTGGCCGAGAAGGTCACGACCGAGTACGGCGTGGTGGACGTGCTGGTCAACAACGCGGGCATCGGACTGTCCGGCTCCTTCTTCGCCACGACACCGGACGACTGGCGCAAGGTCCTGGACGTCAATCTGTGGGGCGTCATCCATGGCTGCCGCCTCTTCGGCGCCCGGATGGCCGAGCGCGGACAGGGCGGCCACATCGTCAACATCGCGTCTGCGGCGGCGTACCAGCCCTCCAAGGTGCTGCCCGCCTACAGCACCTCCAAGGCGGCCGTACTGATGCTGTCCGAGTGCCTGCGCGCGGAACTCGCCGGCCAGGACATCGGCGTGACGGCGATATGCCCCGGCCTCGTCAACACCAACATCACCTCCACCGCCCGCTTCACGGGAGTGGACGCGGAGGAGGAGCGGCGCCGCCAGAAGCGGTCGGCGCGCCTGTACGGGATGCGGAACTATCCACCGGAGAAGGTCGCGGAGGCGATCCTGCGAGCGGTGGCACGCAACAACGCGGTGGTACCGGTGACGCCGGAGGCCCGGGGCGCGCATCTCATGTCCCGCTTCATGCCCGGGGCGTTGAGGGCCATCGCCCGGGTGGAGCCGAAGCTGTGAGGCACGCATGACCGATCCCGCGGCCACCGCTCCGGCGTACCGCATCGAGGACCTGGCCCACCACACCGGCACCACGGTGCGGACCATCCGCGCCTACCAGGACCGCGGCCTCCTCCCGCGGCCCGAGCGCCGAGGCCGGGCCAACGTCTACGGCGACGCCCACGTCGTCCGTCTCCGCCAGATCGCCGACCTGCTGGACCGCGGCTACACCCTGGCCTCCATCAAGGAGCTCCTGGAGGCCTGGGACACCGGCCGCGGCCTGGGTGGAGTCCTCGGCCTGGTCACGGAGGTCGAGGGCCCCTGGACCGACGAGGAGCCGTCCCGGGTCTCGCGCGCGGAGCTGGACGCCCGCTTCGGCGGCACCCCGGACGACGCCGCGGTGGCCGAGGCGGTCGAGCTGGGCGTGCTCGAACCCGTCCCCGGTGATCCCGGTTCCTTCCTGGTGCCGAGCCCTCAAGAGCTGTCCGTGGCAGTCGAGTTGTACGCCGCCGGGGTCCCACTGCCCGCGATCTCCTCCCACCTGAGGGAGTTGCGGGTCCAGGTGGAGCACATCGCCACCCGTTTCCTGGAGTTCACGACCGAGCATGTCTTCGCTCGCTACCTGGACGATCCGCACGGCCTGACCGACGCGCACGCCGCCGAGGCGGCCTCTCTCGTACGGCGTCTGCGCCCTCTCGCACAGCAGACCCTGGACGCCGAACTCGCCCGCGCCATGCGTCTGTTCGCAACCCGTCACCTGCGCCGGCAACTCGGCGCGGGGGAGTCACGGGAACCTCGGGAGGGCAGCCGTCCGGTGCAGATCCCGTCAGAGACGATCCTGGCCGTGGAACGGCTGGTTGGACCGGAGCGGTCCGCCCGGTTCATCGCACTTGCCGCCGAACGCGAGGTACGCGCAAGGAGCTTGGACGACATGACCGCAAGGCACGCCAAGGGCAACGACCTTGACGAAGACCCCTGAGCCGCAGGTCAGTTGTCCACAGGCTGGCCAATTGGCCTGTGGATAAAGGGACTTGCTTGTGGACCAAACCTCGGAACGAAAATCGACTGCGTGATCCGCGTCTCTCCCGGCACGCTGGTGGGGTGAACGAAAGAGACAACGCAAAAGACAACGCAAGAGACAACACCGGTGACAACGGCAGGGGCAACGGCACGGACGCGAGCAACGGGATGGACGAGAGGCGCACCGTGAAGGTGTCGAAGTACCTCTCGAAGCACCTGCGCCATCAGCCCGAGCGCATCGGCCTCACGCTCGACGAGGGCGGCTGGGTCGAGATCGACACCCTGATCGCCGCGGCGGCCACGCACGGATTCCGGTTCAGCCGCGAGGAACTCGACCACGTGGTGGCCGCCAACGACAAGAAGCGGTTCGCGATCGAGAGCACCCGGATCCGGGCCAGCCAGGGCCACAGCATCGAGGTCGACCTGGGACTGCCCCCGGCCACCCCGCCGCCGTATCTGTACCACGGGACCGTCGCCCGCAACCTGGAGTCGATCCGCGCCGAGGGCCTCAGGCCCATGAACAGGCACGACGTGCATCTGTCGGCCGACCGGGAGACCGCCACCCGGGTCGGCGCCCGCCGCGGCCGCCCCGTCGTGCTGTCGGTGGACGCGGGCGCGATGCACCGCGACGGCCATGTGTTCCACGTGAGCGCCAACGGGGTGTGGCTGACCCGGGCCGTGCCGCCCCGTTACCTGCGATTTCCCGGCCCGCGCTGACATCCGCCCGTCCCCACCGGCATGATCAGAGGCATGGATCACCTCCCGACCACCGAGGCCGCCGTCACCGCCCTCCGCGCGATCGCCACGGAGTACGCACGCGAGATCGAGGTGACCCATGACATCGGCGCCGACCGGACCTCGCGCCGCAGCGCGGCGGGCGTCGGCGTCGCCACCGACCCGGACGGATCGCTGCCCCACGAGGCGTACGCCGAGTTCGGCGGCCTGCCCCGGGTGAGTGTGCGGCTCTACCCCGAGGACGACGCGCTGATCACCGTCGAGGGCGTGGAGTGCCCCGACATCGCGCGCGACGACGTGCCCGCCTTCCTGCGCTCCCTCTTCGGGGGCCTCGCCCACGTCAGGGCGCGCCGTTTCCCGCCCGGCTACCGCCTGGTCGTGCCACTGCCCGGCGACCGCACGCACACGGAGCACGTCCCGGGCGTCCTTCTCACCCCGTGGCTGAGCGGCCGCGTACGGTGACCGTTTCGTCCCCCGCAGGCGGGCCCCCGTAGTCTCGAACCCATGAGTCTGCGTCTGAGCACCGTGATCCTCCCGTACCGCCGCTGGCACCAAGGCGCCCGTTCGGCCTGGATACGTGCCGAGCAGCTCGGCTTCCACACCGCGTACACCTACGACCACCTGTCCTGGCGCAGCTTCCGCGACGGCCCCTGGTTCGGCGCGATCCCGACGCTGACCGCCGCCGCGGCCGTCACCGACCGGCTCCGCCTGGGCACGCTGGTGACCTCGCCCAACTTCCGGCACCCGGTGACCCTCGCCAAGGAGCTGATCTCCCTCGACGACATCTCCGGCGGCCGGATCACGCTGGGCATCGGCGCGGGCGGCACCGGCTTCGACGCCACCGCGCTCGGTCAGGACCCGTGGACCCCGCGCGAGCGCGCGGACCGGCTCGCCGAGTTCGTGCCGCTGCTGGACCGGCTGCTCACCGAGGACTCGGTGTCCTACGAGGGTGACTTCTACTCGGCGCACGAGGCGCGCAACATCCCGGGCTGTGTGCAGCGCCCCCGGCTGCCCTTCGCGGTGGCCGCCACCGGTCCGCGCGGGCTGAAGCTCGCCGCGCGGTACGGACAGGCGTGGGTCACCACCGGCGACCCCAAGCTGTACGGGACCGGCACGCCGGAACAGTCGGTCCAGGCGCTGCGCGGGCAGACCGAGAAGCTGGCCGACGCCTGCGCCGCGCTCGGACGCGACGTGAACCGCCTCGACAAGATCCTGCTCACCGGCTTCACCCCGGACCGCGGCCGACCGCTGGAGTCCCTGGACGCGTTCGTGGACTTCGCGGGCCGCCACCAGGAGCTGGGTTTCACCGAGATCGTGATCCACTGGCCCATTCCCGACTCCGACTTCGCCGCGGACGAGAAGGTCTTCGAGCAAATCGCCATGGAGGCCCCGGCCCAACTGCGCTGAACCCGGGCCGGTGTCACCTGGGCCGCGCCAGGATCGACTACGCGTCATCTGTGTCTCATCTGTGCGGACTCCCGCACGGCCGTGCTGGCATATGCGCGAGAATGGCCCGGTGACCTCAGCCACCGGAACGCCCGAGTCCCCGGCCTCCCCCGACCTCTCGACCTCGCTCGAGCGGGGCGGCTCCCCCTTCGTCCCGCCGCGGCTGATCGCCACCGATCTCGACGGAACCCTGCTGCGGGACGACAAGTCGGTGTCCCCGCGTACCGTCGCCGCGCTGGCCGCCGCCGAGGAGGCGGGCATCGAGGTCTTCTTCGTGACCGGCCGTCCGGCCCGCTGGATGGACGTGGTCAGCGAGCACGTGCACGGCCACGGCCTGGCGATCTGCGGCAACGGGGCAGCCGTGGTCGACCTGCACGGCGGTCCCGGCACGCACAGGTTCGTGAAGGTGCGCGAACTGGCCCGGGAGAACGCCCTGGACGCCGTGCGCCTGCTGCGCGAGGCGGTGCCGGGCACGGTGTACGCGGTCGAGCAGACCTACGGCTTCCACCAGGAACCGGACTACCCGAAGCTGCACATGGAGGTGCCGGACAACCTGGCGCCGGCCGAGGCCCTGCTGACGGCCGACGGCCCGGGTGCCGCGGAGCCGGTGCTCAAGATCCTCGCGTACCACCCGGACCTCGACCCCGACGCGTTCCTCACCCTCGCCCGCCTCGCCGTCGGCGACCGCGCGAACGTCACCCGGTCCAGCCCCAGCGCCCTGCTGGAGCTCAGCGGCCCCGGTGTCTCCAAGGCCAGCACGCTCGCCCTGTGCTGTGCCGAGCGCGGCATATCGCACGAGGAGGTCGTCGCCTTCGGGGACATGCCCAACGACGTGGAGATGCTGACCTGGGCCGGCCAGTCGTACGCGATGGGCAACGCCCACCCGGACGTGATCGCCGCGGCGTCGGGTCGCACGGTCGCCAACAACGACGACGGTGTCGCCGTGGTCATCGAACAGCTGCTGGCGGACCGGGCGTAGCCGCCCCGGGCGGGGCGGTCTCCGGTCCCTCGGCGAGCCGTCAGCCGAGCCCCACCAGCAGCTCCGCCTCCGCCTCCCGCTCCGCCATCCTCCGCAACGGCCCCTCGACGGCGGCCAGCTCGGCGTACGGTCCCCGCTGGACCACGCGCCCCTCGTCCAGTACGAGCACTTCGTCCACCGCTTCGAGTCCGGCGAGGCGGTGGGTGATGAGCAGGGTCGTACGGCCCTCGGTGGCGGCCAGCAGGTCGGCGGTGAGCGCATCCGCCGTGGGCAGGTCCAGATGTTCGGCGGGCTCGTCGAGCACGAGGACCGGGAAGTCGGCGAGCAGTGCGCGGGCGAGCGCCAGCCGCTGCCGCTGCCCGCCGGAGAGCCTCGCGCCGTGTTCGCCGACGAGGGTGTCGAGGCCGTCGGGCAGCCCGTCCACCCAGTCGAGCAGCCGTGCCCGCGCCAGCGCGTCCCTCAGGTCGGCCTCGGTGGCGTCCTTCCTGGCGAGCAGCAGGTTCTCGCGTACCGAGCTGTCGAAGAGGTGCGCGTCCTGCGCGCAGAGCCCGACGAGCCGGCGCAGGTCGTCGCCGTCCAGCGCGTACGTGTCCACACCGGCCAGGGTGTAGGAGCCCGCGTCCGGCTCGAGGAACCGCAGCAGCACCTGGGCGAGGGTCGTCTTGCCGGACCCGGACGGCCCGACCACGGCGATCCGCTGCCCCTCCTCCAAAGTCAGGTCGAGACCGGCGAGTGCCTCCCGGTGCTGCCCAAAGTGACGGGCGCCCAGTCCCTTCACGACGACCGGGAACGGCGACGTCGGCGCCTGCCGCGGCCGCTCCGGTTCGCGTACGGGCTCGGGGGCGTCCAGGACCTCGTACACGCGCTCCGCGCTCCTGCGCACCCGCTGCCGGTACCGCACGGCGATCGGCAGCCCGAGCACGGCCTCGAAGGCGGCCAGCGGGGTGAGGACGACAACGGCCATCGCGACACCGTCCAGCCGGCCCGCGGCGACCGCCTGGGCGCCCAGCAGGGCGGTGGCCGCCACGGTCAGACCGGAGACCAGTGCGGTGAGCCCGTCACCGAGCGCGGTGGCGGTGGCGGCGCGCGAAGCGATCCGGGTGAGTGTGCCGTCGGCCCGCCGTGCCGCGTCGGTACGGGCGGGCAGCGCACCGGCGACTGTCAGCTCGGCGGTGCCCGTGAGCAGATCGGTCACGCGTGTCGCGAGCACTCCACGGGCGGGGGCCAGCCGCCGTTCGGCGCGCCGCGCCACCGCGCCGGTCAGCAGCGGTACGCCGGTCCCGGCCGCGAGGAGTCCCCCGGCGAGCGCGGCCCCGGCCTCGGGCAGGAGCCACGCGGTGAACGCCACGGAACCGGCGGAGACGGCGACCGCGACCCCCACGGGCAGCAGCCAGCGCAGCCAGTAGTCCTGGAGCGCGTCCACGTCCGCGACGAGCCGGGACAGCAAGTCGCCCCTGCGGGCCGTACGGAGTCCGGCCGGGGCCAGCCGCTCCAGCCTCCGGTACACGGCGACCCGGGTGTCGGCCAGCATGCGCAGCACGGCGTCGTGGGACACCAGCCGCTCCGCGTACCGGAACACGGCCCGCCCGATCCCGAAGGCCCGGGTGGCCGTCACGGCCACCATCAGATACAGCACGGGCGGCTGTTGCGAGGCCCGCGAGATGAGCCACCCGGAGGTGGCCATCAGCCCGACGGCACAGCCGAGCGCCAGACTGCCGAGCAGCAGCGCCAGGGCCAGCCGTCCGCGCCGCGGGCCGGACATCGCGCGGACACGGGCGAGAACGGCCGCCCCGGACCGGGTGTCGTCGATTGCCCCGGGCCGGTCCCCGGTGGGACCGGCGGTCACTGCCTCCGCGGTGGGGCGCGGCTCCCGGATTCCGGCGACAGGAAGGGCGGACGTCTCGGCAGCCGGAAGGGCGGGGGTCTCGGCCCCCTCCAGCCGCACCACCCGGTCCGCCAGCGCCAGCAGGGCCGGCCGGTGCACCACCAGCAGCACGGTGCGCCCCGTCGCCAGCCGCCGCACCGCCGCCACGACCTCGGCCTCCGTCGCCCCGTCGAGCGCGGCCGTCGGCTCGTCCAGCAGCAGTACGGGCCGGTCCGCGAGGAACGCCCGGGCCAGCGCCAGCCGTTGCCGCTGCCCGGCGGAGAGCCCGGCTCCGTCCTCGCCCAGCACGGTCTCCGCGCCCTCCGGCAGTTCCTCCACGAACTCGAGCGCTCCCGCGTCGCACAGCGCCCCCCGTACGGCGTCCTCGTCCGCGTCGGGGCGGGCCAGCCGGACGTTCTCCGCGATCGTCCCGGCGTACAGGTGCGGTCGCTGCGGCACCCAGGCGACGTGCGAACGCCACTGCTCCAGGTCGACGTCGGCAAGATCGGCTCCCCCGATCCGCACCCGGCCCTCGGCGGGCCGCACGAATCCCAGCAGGACGTTCAGCAGCGTCGACTTGCCCGCACCGCTCGGTCCGACGAGGGCGACGGTCTCGCCGGGTTCGACGGTGAAGGACGCCTTGTTCACCGCGTCCACCGACCGCCCGGGATACCGGACCGTCACGCCCTCGAAGGCGACAGCGCCCGAGGGCACCGTTCCGGTTCCGGACTCCGGCTCCGGAGTCTCCAGCACGGCGAAGATCTCCTCGGCCGCGGCAAGCCCCTCCGCCGCCGCGTGGTACTGCGCCCCCACCTGGCGCAGCGGCAGATACGCCTCGGGCGCCAGCACCAGGATGACCAGGCCGATGTAGAGGTCCATGTCGCCGCGCACGAGCCGCATGCCGATCGTCACCGCGACCAGCGCGACGGAGAGCGTCGCGAGCAGCTCCAGCGCGAAGGAGGAGAGGAAGGCGATCCGTAGCGTCCGCATGGTCGCCTGTCGGTACTCACCGGTGATACGGCGAATGGACTCGGCCTGCGCCTTGGCACGTCCGAACACCTTCAAGGTGGGCAACCCGGCGACGACGTCCAGGAAGTGACCCGAGAGCTGGGACAGCAGACGCCACTGACGGTCCGTCCGGGACTGCGTGGCCCAGCCGATCAGCACCATGAAGACGGGGATGAGAGGCAGGGTGCCGACGATGATCGCCGCCGACACCCAGTCCTCGGTGACGATCCGCGCCAGCACGGCGACCGGCACGACAACCGCGAGCCCCAACTGCGGCAGATAGCGCGAGAAGTAGTCGTCGAGGGCATCGACTCCCCGTGTGGCGAGAGTGACGAGCGAACCGGTCCGCTGCCCGCTCAGCCATCCGGGGCCGAGCGTCACCGCCCGCTCGAGCAGCCGCCCGCGCAGCTCGGACTTCACCGCCGCGCTCGCCCGATGCGCGGCGAGCTCGGTGAGCCAGGAGACCAGAGCCCGTCCGCCCGCCACAGCCACCAACAGCAGCAGGGGGGTGCGGAGTTCAACGGCCGAGTGGCCGTGCTGGAAGGCACCGACAATCACTTCGGCAATGAGCATGGCCTGGGCGATGACGAGTCCGGCGCCGAGTGCGCCCAGGGCGACGACCGCCACCAGGAAGAGACGTGTGGCGCGCGCGTAACGCAGAAGGCGCGGATCGATTGGTTTCACGTGAAACATGCCCTTCGGCACGAGGAGGAGTGTTTCACGTGAAACATCGCGAACACCCCTCCTGCCGGACTCAGTGCGCGGCTTCGGCGATGTGCTGCGTGCCGATCCGCTTGCGGAACACCCAGTACGTCCACCCCTGGTAGAGCAGCACGATCGGCGTGGCGATCACGGCGCACCAGGTCATGATCTTCAGGGTGTACGGACTCGACGAGGCGTTGGTGACCGTGAGACTCCAGTCACTGTTGAGCGAGGACGGCATGACGTTCGGGAAGAGCGACAGGAAGAGCATCGCCACGGCGGCCACGATGGTGAGACCGGACAGGGCGAACGACCATCCCTCGCGGCCCGCCTGGTTCGCCGCGAGAGCGGCGACCAGGGCCACCACTGCGACGATCATGGCCACCAGGCTCTTGCCGTCACCGCTGTCGGCCTGTGTCCACAGCAGGAAGATCACCGCGAGCACGGCCGTGACGAGGCCGACCCGCAGGGCCAGCTTCCGCGCCCGCTCCCGGATGTCCCCGACCGTCTTGAGCGCCGTGAACACCGCTCCGTGGAAGGTGAACAGAGTCAGCGTCACCAGGCCGCCGAGGAGCGCGTAGGGGTTGAGCAGGTCCCCCACGCTGCCGACGTACTCGAAGTTCTTGTCGATCTCCACGCCCCGCACGATGTTGCCGAAGGCCACGCCCCACAGGAACGCGGGGATCAGCGAGGTCCAGAAGATGGCGGTCTCCCAGTTGCGCTGCCAGTTCTCCTCGGCCCGCTTCGCCCGGTACTCGAAGGCGACACCCCGGACGATCAGGCAGACCAGGATGACCAGCAGCGGCAGATAGAAGCCGGAGAAGAGCGTGGCGTACCACTCGGGGAAGGCGGCGAAGGTAGCACCGCCGGCCGTGAGCAGCCAGACTTCGTTGCCGTCCCAGACAGGGCCGATGGTGTTGATCAGCACCCGCTTCTCGGGCCGGTCCCGGGCGAGCAGTTTGGTGAGGATGCCGACTCCGAAGTCGAAGCCCTCCAGGAAGAAGTAGCCGGTCCACAGGACGGCGATCAGGACGAACCAGACGTCGTGAAGTTCCATGACTGCAGCTCCCTTGGCCTAGTACGAGAAGGCCATCGGCTTGTCGGCGTCACGGGAGTCGCCGCCGATCTTCGTGGGCGGGTTGAGGTCGGCCTCGGTGAGCTCGGGCGGGCCGGCCTTGACGTACTTCACCAGCAGCTTGACCTCGACGACGGCGAGGATGGCGTACAGCGCGGTGAAGACGATCATCGAGGTGAGGACCTCGGCCTGGGAGACACCGGGGGAGACCGCGTGCCGGGTCTGCAGGACGCCGTAGACGACCCAGGGCTGACGGCCCATCTCGGTGAAGATCCAGCCCCAGGAGTTGGCGATCAGCGGGAAGCCCAGGGTCAGGGTCACGATGCGCCAGTACCAGGTGGTGAGCTTCGGGCCGAGCGCCTTGCTCTTGAAGAGGACCAGATGCGGAATCTCGTCGTCACCCACCCGTAGATGCTGCGGAAGCATGAACTTCTTCCGGGTCAGCCAGAGTCCGGCCAGGCCGATGGCGAAGGACGCCATGCCGAAGCCGATCATCCAGCGGAAGGCCCAGAAGGTGACGGGAATGTTGGGCCGGTAGTCACCGGGCCCGAACTTCTGCTGCTCGGCCTTGTTGACATCGTTGATGCCGGGTACGTACGAGCTGAAGTCGTCGTTGGCCAGGAAGGACAGCACTCCCGGCACCTCTATGGCGACGGTGTTGTGACCCTTCTCCACGTCGCCGTACGCGAAGATCGAGAACGGTGCGGAGTCCTGACCGTCCCACAGGGCCTCGGCGGCGGCCATCTTCATCGGCTGCTGCTTGAACATGACCTTGCCGAGGGTGTCACCGCTGATCGCGGTGAGCAGGCCGGCGATGACCACGGTGATCAGACCGAGCCGCAGCGAGGTCTTCATCTCCGTGATGTGCTTCTTGCGGGACAGGTGGTAGGCGGCGATGCCGACCATGAAGGCGCCGCCGGTCAGGAAGGCCGCCGCGAGGGTGTGGAAGGCCTGGGCCAGCGCGGTGTTCTGGGTCAGGACGTGCCAGAAGTCGGTGAGTTCGGCCCGGCCCTTGGACTGGTTGATCCGGTAGCCCACGGGGTGCTGCATCCAGGAGTTGGCCGCGAGGATGAAGTAGGCCGACAGGATCGTGCCGATCGAGACCATCCAGATGCAGGCCAGGTGGATCTTCTTGGGCAGCTTGTCCCAGCCGAAGATCCACAGGCCGATGAAGGTGGACTCGAAGAAGAACGCGATCAGGGCCTCGAAGGCGAGCGGGGCACCGAAGATGTCGCCGACGAAGCGTGAGTAGTCCGACCAGTTCATGCCGAACTGGAACTCCTGCACGATGCCGGTGACGACACCCATCGCGATGTTGATCAGGAAAAGCTTGCCCCAGAACTTCGTCGCTCTGAGGTACTTCTCCTTCTCCGTGCGTACCCAGGCGGTCTGCAGTCCGGCCGTGAGGGCGGCCAGGGAGATCGTCAGCGGGACGAACAGGAAGTGGTAGACGGTGGTGATGCCGAACTGCCAGCGCGCCAGTGTCTCCGGCGCCAAAGCCAACTCCACGTCGTCAGTCTCCTTACGTGCCGTGGTAAAGCGGCAGTTTGCCCCTTATGTCACACACATCATCGGAGCAACCGGGACACGCTTGTGAACGCGTTCACATTCACAAGCAATTATGACGCACCGATTTTCGATACGGGAGGGGGGGTCCCCCTACCTCCGACCCGTCGATCCCTTGGCAGCAAGTTCAACATTTTGTTGGATTGCGTCGCGTGACACAGAGCACACCGCAGCCGCGGATCCGGGTCTCCTGGCCCGCGGGAAACGTCACCGCGGCACTGGACGACACCCCGACCACGCAGGGATCGCCCTCCCCTACGGGTCCACACCGATCTCGCGAGGCTGGGGGTCCCCCCAAACGGAGTCCGGGGGGAGAGTGCCGCCTCGCGAGCCCGTGCAACATCCTGGGCCGCCTCGACGGCGGCCCCCGTCTCCCCGCGACGGCGCACCACGGCGACCCGGTCCGCGTGGAACTCGTGGACGAGTAAGGACGATCATCGACCAACAGGGACGGACAAGGCCGAGCGGAGCCGGCTCAAAGCTCCTTGCGGAACCCTTCCGTCACCTTCAGGAAGATGTCGTTCGCCTCGTCCTCCCCGATCGTGACCCGCACACCTTCACCCGGGAAAGGCCGGACCACGACACCGTGCTGTTCGCAGGCCGCCGCGAAGGCGGCCGTGCGCTCCCCCAGCCGCAGCCAGACGAAGTTGGCCTGGGTCTCGGGCACGGTCCAGCCCTGGGCGCGCAGCACATCGACCACACGCGTGCGCTGGCACACCAGCGAGCCGACCCGGCCGAGCAGTTCGTCCTCGGCGCGCAGCGACGCGATCGCCGCCTCCTGCGCGAGCTGGCTCACGCCGAACGGCACGGCCGTCTTCCGTAGGGCCGCCGCCACCGGCTCGTGCGCGATCGCGAACCCCACGCGCAACCCCGCGAGTCCGTACGCCTTCGAGAACGTGCGCAGAACACAGACGTTCGGCCGCCCGCGGTAGAGCTCCACACCGTCCGGAACCTCCGGGTCACGGATGAACTCCCGGTAGGCCTCGTCCAGCACCACCAAGACGTCGCTGGGCACCCGGTCGAGGAACCGCTCCAGCTCCGCCCGCCGTACGACCGTGCCCGTCGGGTTGTTGGGGTTGCAGACGAAAATCAGCCGAGTCCGGTCGGTGATCGCGTCCGCCATCGCGTCCAGGTCGTGCACATCGCCCGGCGTGAGCGGCACCTGCACCGACCGCGCTCCGCTGATCTGCGTGATGATCGGGTACGCCTCGAAGGAGCGCCAGGCGTAGATGACCTCGTCGCCGGGTCCGCTGGTGGCCTGGATCAGCTGCTGGGCGACGCCGACGGAACCGGTGCCGGTGGCCAGATGGGTGACCGGGACACCAAAACGCTCCGCCAGCTCGTTCATCAGCCCGGTGCACGCCATGTCCGGGTAGCGGTTGAAGTTCGAGGCCGCGGCGGTCACCGACTCCATGACCCCGGGCAGCGGCGGATAGGGGTTCTCGTTGGAGGACAGCTTGTAGGCGACCGGGCCGTCGGCCGCGGCGGGCTTGCCCGGCTTGTAAGTGGGGATACCCTCCAGCTCGGCGCGCAGCTTGGGGCTCGTCTCGCTCACCGCAGTCCTCCTCGCGACCACCGGCGGACCGTCAGCGCCGCCGGCTTCCAATACTCCTCACCTTATGAGGATTCGGCGCGCCTGCGTACAGGTGAGAGGCGACGGGAAAGAGTGAGGCGCAAACCACATCAGCCTCACCCGCATCAGGGGCATCACTGTATGAAGGCGCACGAATCGGGGGGCGCGACTGACATATATCTACGCGCCGGTGGCTCACGCCGTGGCGCGCATCCCTCGTGAAGGTGAGTTGAGACCTCTTCGAGA
Organism: Streptomyces sp. NPDC058964; assembly: GCF_042741275.1. NCBI lineage: Bacteria > Bacillati > Actinomycetota > Actinomycetes > Kitasatosporales > Streptomycetaceae > Streptomyces > Streptomyces sp. NPDC058964. Next base: position 22,114 of record NZ_JBHYKH010000011.1, on the reverse strand, counting down.
CATCGGGAACTTGGCAGGCCCATGCGCGCCGACAAGCCACGTCTTGCCATTGGATCATTCAACTGACTTTCTTTCTAAGGCAGTTGACCCTTGATGACCATGCAGAAACGTGCCTGTTAATGCGTGCATATGCGTCCGCCCTACCCCACCGCATGAGCCCTACTATCGGCTCGCCATGACAGCAGCAGGGAAGCACCAGGTGAGCCGCGCGGAAACCTCACGTCGAGGCAGTCGGCCGGGTCGGGCGGGCATCAGAGACGTGGCCGCCGCCGCCGGAGTCTCCATCACGACCGTCTCCGACGCCCTCAACGGCAAGGGCAGGCTCCCGGACGCCACACGGCGCCATGTCCGTGAGGTCGCCGACCGGCTGGGGTACCGCCCCTCGGCCGCCGCCCGCACGCTCCGCACCGGCAAGTCGGGCCTCATCGGCCTGACCGTGACGACGTACGGGGATGAACCTTTCACCTTCACCGAGTTCGCGTACTTCGCCGAGATGGCCCGCGCCGCGACGTCGGCCGCCCTGGCCCGCGGCTACGCCCTCGTCATCCTCCCCGCGACCTCGCGCCACGACGTGTGGTCGAACGTCGCCCTGGACGGCACGGTCGTCATCGACCCCTCCGACCAGGACCCGGTGGTCAGCGAGTTGGTCCGGCAGGGCCTGCCGGTCGTCTCCGACGGCCGCCCGGCCGGGTCGCTCCCTGTCACGGCGTGGGTCGACAACGACCACGAGGCCGCCGTACTCGGCATCCTGGACCATCTGGCCGCCGCGGGCGCCCGCCGGATCGGCCTGCTGACGGGGACGACGACGGACACGTACACCCATCTGTCGACCACCGCGTACCTGCACTGGTGCGAGCGGGTCGGCCAGGACCCGGTGTACGAGGCCTATCCGGCGCACGACCCGTGCGCGGGCGCCGTCGCCGCCGACCGTCTGCTGGCCCGCCCGGACCGCCCCGACGCCGTCTACGGCCTCTTCGACCCCAACGGCACCGACCTCCTGGCCGCCGCCCGCCGCTACGGGCTGCGCGTCCCGGACGACCTGCTGCTGGTGTGCTGCAGCGAGTCCACGGTCTACGCCAACACCGAACCGCCCATCACCACGCTCTCCCTGAAGCCGCGCCGCATCGGCACGGCGGTGGTCCAGCTCCTCATCGACGCCATCGAGGGAGTCGAGTCGGACCACACGGTCGAGCAGGTGATACCGACCGAACTGATCGTGCGCACGTCGTCCCAGCGCCGCCCGCCGCGTACCACGGTCAGCCCGCCCCGGGTGCCGGAGGAGAAGTAGCCCACCGCCCGCCGCCGGGGTGCGCCGCGCGGGTCCGGCGGCGGACGGGGCGCCGAGCCCCGCCACCCGGGCCCGGGCCGGATCGGTGGCCGGATCGGTGGAGGGAGCAGCGGCGGCCCGCCTACGGCAAGGGTGCCTTCCGGTCACAAATGCGTCACGCCTCGGGGCCCCGGCTCGACAGCCGCGAGCCAGGGGTCCATCGACTCGACGGCAGGGTCGTCCGGCACGACGACAGCGGGTCGCCGGTGCGCAACAGCGGGTCGTCAGCCTGGCGCCAGGAGGTCGTCCGCTCGGTGCCCGGGGGTCCTCGGACAGCCATCACGCGGTGAAAGCCCTGCCCAAACGGGGCGAAAGCCGCGTTGAACTGGAGTCTTGCTCTGATTCACCACCCCTGGGTCATCACATGGCGCGATCCGCATTCCTATGATGGGCCCACGACACCGCGGGCCGCTGCGACCAGGCAGTCCGATCAGGTGCAGATGCGGCGCGATGGTGGAGGGGTCTGATGACTCAGGGGGCCGGTCGGGGACCCGAGGTTGAGCGGACGGCGACGTTGCGCGACTTCCGGGTGCCTGGATACGTCAACGAGACCGGTCCGTACGCCCACAACACCCACCCCGGCGACACCGTCGCCCCCGTGGCCGAGGGCTACCCGGAGGGGTACACGCCCACCCAGCGCGACCTGCCCGTCATCAACCGGGGTGACACGGTCCAGGTGCCCGTGGAACCGGCGGCCGCACCGGTCACGCCGACCGCCGCCGGCCCCGGCCCGCTGTATGTCGTCGGCGATGTGCACGGCTATCTCGACGACCTGGCCACCGCCCTCCGGGAGAAGGGCCTGATCGACTCGGCCGGCCAGTGGTGCGCGGGCACTTCCCGGTTGTGGTTCCTCGGCGACTTCACCGACCGCGGCCCCGACGGGATCGGCGTCATCGACCTGGTGATGCGGCTGTCCGCCGAGGCCGCCGCGGCCGGCGGCTACTGCAAGGCGCTCATGGGCAACCACGAGCTGCTGCTGCTCGGCGCCAAGCGGTTCGGCGACACCCCCGTCAACTCCGGCGCGGGCACCGCCACCTTCCAGGCGGCCTGGCTGCTCAACGGTGGCCAGAAGACCGACATGGACCGCCTCCAGGACCACCACCTCCAGTGGATGGCCAGGCTGGACGCCGTCGAGGAGGTCGACGGCTATCTCCTCGTTCACTCCGACACCACCGCCTATCTCGACTACGGCGACTCGATCGAGGCGGTCAACGACACCGTCCGCGAGACCCTCACGCGCAATGACGCGGACGAGGTGTGGGACCTGTTCCGCAGGTTCACCAGGCGTTTCGCCTTCCGCGACGAGGGCGGCGCCGACGCCGTGCGCTCCCTCCTCGATACGTACGGCGGCACCCGCATCGTTCACGGCCACAGCCCCATTCCGTACCTCCTGGGCGAAGTCGGGTCCGAGGACGACGACGAGAGCGCCGGTCCCGTGGTCGAGGGGCCGCACGTCTACGCCGACGGCCTCGCCATCGCGATGGACGGCGGAGTGACCATGGCCGGAAAACTGCTGGTCCAGCAGCTGCCCCTGGAAAACTGAGCGTTCGGCGGGCAGGCGCCCTCCGGCGGCGTACCCGCAGGCCAGCAGCCAATTTCCGGCAACCCCCTGTCACCGCGTGCCGTCGCGGCTCTACCATCGGCTTATCCGTAGCAGGCTCCCCTCCGTTTCTGCCCGACGGCTCGCCGGCGTGCGAGCCCCAAGCCCTACGGAGCATCGGGGGATGCACATGAACAGCGTTCCGCAGCACCTGCACAGCGAGGACCGCCAGGAGTACGAGCGGATCCTCGATGAGGCGCTGCGCTCCGCACCCAACCGCCCGGAACTGGCCGCCGTGGGACAGCGGCTGAACACCGAACAGCTGCGCACGATGGCGCTCAACGCCACCGCACTCATCACGGCGGCCGCGGCGGCGGAGTACCAGCACTACGTGAAGGTCCGCGAGGAACTGCGCCAACCGGCGCCGTCCACCCCGTCGTCCGGCGATGAAACCGGCTCCGGTGAGCCGGGCGTCACGGGCGCGATGGGGCTCGCCACCACCCTCGGCGAGGCCGCCGAGACCACCGGCGCGGGCGCCGTCGCCGTCGTCGCGGTCCTCGCGCCCGTCCTCGCCGGAACCGCCGCGGCGATCTTCCTGCTCGTCGGCTACATCCTGAAGATGCTCGACCCCGAGCCGGCGTTCGCCCAGACCATGCTGACCGCCGGCTGGGTGTTCGGCGCCATGACCGCGGCCGCGATCCTCGTCGCCGCCGTAGGACTGCTGCTGACCGCACTGCGCAACAGCCCCTCGCTGGACGCCGACGCCTACGGCGAGGCACACGGGGAGGTCGCCCGGGCCAGGGAAGCCTGGCGCGAAGCCCTGCTGGAGCGCGGCATCCTGCCGTTCCTGAAGGACGCGCTCGCCGATCCCGGTACGACCGCACTGCACCGTACGGCCCCGCCGGCGCCGACGAGCCGCATGCCGCGCCTCGGCTACGACCGTCCGGGCTTCAGCAGCCCCGACGACGGCTCCACCCCGGGCCCACGCCCGAGCTTCACCAGTCCGGACTACACGAGCCCGGACTTCGGAGGCCCGGAGCACCAGCCGGAATAGCCCAGGGGTGGGGGGGGCCCCGGGGGGGGGCGGCCCCCCGCTCCGAACTTTCGATGAGAAGACGGGGTGTTGCGGGCGTGTTGCCACGGCCTGGGTCAATCGCCCTTTCTGCGGCCCAGGAGCGGGATGAGTACGGCGGCGATGGCCAGGTGCATGAGCGCCAGGGTGATCTTGGCGCCGTCGGATGCCTGAACGAACGTCAGTGGCGCGAGGGACACCAGCAGCACGGTGACGGCCAGTTGGGTCCAGACGGCCGGGGCCCGGTCGGTCAGCCGGTCCAGTCTCCTTCGTGTCACCGCTGCGAGCAGGGAGGCGACGAGCGTGCTACCGGCGACGAGGGGCAGTCCCACGGTCTGGGGCGGCAGTCCGTTGCCGGGATCGACGCGAAGATCGACGCCCATTCCGTCAGCACCGGCCCACAGCAGAGCCGTGGCCAGGACAGCGCCGCAGATCGCGTATGCGGTGCGGCGCAGATCCGGGGCGGCCGGGCGGGAGGGAGGAGTGGCCATGAGAATGCTCCGTCATGAGTGGGAGGACGTTCCCGCCGCTTGTGCGGGCGGGTTCGACGGCGTGGCGCACCGTCGGGAGTTCGGGAAGGCGGTGGGCCAGCGTGATGTCCACGGGCCTGGGATGCGGCCCGGCACCGACGTGCTCCTGCCGTGTCCGGTCGTAGGCGCGACGCCCCCTCGGGCGGGGTCGTCGGACGCCGCTCATTCTCCTTCCAGGATCGGGAGGAGAAGTCGTGAGCTGGAGTGCACCGTGTTGACGGCCGGGGTACCGACGGGGGCGTGGCTGAACAACATCATGGGGCGGAAGTCCTTGCGGGTGTCATCACTGGTGAGGATCAGCCGGATGCGGTGCCCGGTGCGGAAGCGGCGGGCGTTGGCGACGAGCGGGATGCGGTAGTCGACCGGCTCCCCCGCAGGGACGGGATCCCGCGTCTTCATCGGGAGGACGGGCCTGCCCGTCTCACTCGCGTCCTCGTCGACCTGGCGCATACTGGCACGCAGCCAGCCCTGGGTGATGTCCGCGGCCTTGCCGTCGGGGCCGACGTCTTGCAGGAGCAGGATCCATGCCGTGTCGCTTCCGCTGCTGGTGGCGGTGAGCCGCAGCTCGGGGTGCCCGACCACGTCGAGGTCGCAGGGAAGCGGGTCGCTGGTCCAACTGAGCTGTCCGGGCGCTGCGTTCGCACCGTCCGTGGTGTAGCTGCGCTCACCCCGCCGTTCGTCGGTCGTCAGGGAGCCGTCGGCGTTGAGAGCCAGGGCCATGTGGGTGGCCGGCGGGGGCCAGGAATCAGTCGTGCGCCACTGTTCGGCCCCGGGCAGCCAGTAACGGACGGCTGGACCTTCGAGAATGCCGGTGTCCCGCCCCTTGAGCCAGTGGTCGAACCAGGCGAGGGCCTCGACGTGCATGCTCTCCCATGGCCAGGGCAGGCTGTGCTCCCCGAGCATGGTCATGCGCACGTGCGGGTTGCGGGCGAGGGCCTCCCAGGCTTCGAAGAGGCCGGGCAGATGGAGAGCGACGTTGGACCACTCCCCGCCGAGGTAGACGGGGATGTCGACATCGGACAGCAAGCCGGTCAGGTCACGCTCGTCCCACCACGCATCCCGGACGGGGTGCTCGGTCGCCACTGCGTTCAGCAGGTCGTCCCAGGGGTGGGCGTCGCGACGGAAGTGGCTGATCACCTTCAGGGCGAGGGTCGCCTGGATGGAATCGATGTGGTCGAACCGGCGGTGGACAGCGGGAACGGTGAGGACTTTGCGCAGGAGACGGGACAGGCCGCTGCGGTAGAGACGGTCGCCGTGGGCGGACAGGACGCCCAGCGCGTGGAACCAGGTGGTGACGAAGGCCTTGCTCATCAGACCGTTGTGGTACGTGGCTTCCCGTGCCTGGACGGTGACGTTGAGGGGAAACAGGGCCTTGAGGTGAGGCGGGCGCTGGGTGGCCGCCTCCATCTGGGTCATGGCGTAGTAGCTGAGGCCGATCATGCCCACGTTCCCGTCGCACCACGGCTGCCCGGCGACCCACTCGACCAGATCGAACAGGTCCTTGCGCTCCTGCTCGTCGAAGAAGGTGAAGGTGCCGCCCGAGCCCACCGTCCCGCGGAGATTGGCTATGACATGGGCGTAGCCACGAGGCACCCAGAAGTCAGTGGCGCCCGCCTCGATGATGGACGCGGGGGCGCCCAGATCCTGAAGCTGGCGAGGATACGGGGCCGCCGCGATGAGCGCGGGAAACCTGCCATCCGCGTCGGGGCGGTGGACGTCGGCCAGGAGCCGGACGCCGTCGCGGACCGGAACGGGCACGTTGTCCTCGCGGGCCATCCCGTGGAGAGCCGGGGACAGGTTGCGGTAGTGACGACCGGTGGTCTGGGGGGGGGGGGGGCCGGGGCCGGGGGTTGTGGCCCCCCGCCCCCGGGCCGCTGCCCCGCTTCCGGGACCGCCAGGCGACGCCCACGGTGGCCTGCCC
>NZ_JBHYKH010000011.1:5969-15714 GCF_042741275.1 Streptomyces sp. NPDC058964 | reverse complement strand
GTTGCCCCGGGGGCCCCCCCGTTGTCGCGCGGGGCAGTGGTGGGGTTTTTGAGCCCGGGTGGTGGGGGTCCCTTACCCCCGCGGCTCCCGGCCCCCCACCCCCGCTGCCTTGAACCGAGCCATGGCACCCTCATTTCCACACGTAGGGAAATTAACGAGGGCTCACGGTACGCGCGCCTCCTGCCGCAGGCAACAGAAATTTCAGCACAGCATGAAATGGAGCCGAATCGACGCGCGCTCCGGCGTAACGACCGGCGCAGGTGGCAGGGCACAGCAGACGAGAGAGCCGCAACCCCGCGCCGCCCCAGACGGACACAGTGACGCACTCCGGCAGCCGGTCCTCCGCCTTTAAGCGACCGCCTTGTGACGCGCCCCTCGCCCCGGGGCCCGCCCGGAGGCCGACTCCCCGCCGGCATCCACCCCAGTGGATCTACAGCTCGAACCAGACGCGTTTGCCGTTCCGAAGCGGGACGGTTCCCCAGCGGAGGGCAAGGGCATCGACCAGGGCCAGGCCACGCCCACCCTCGTCCTCGCCCCCGGCGCGGACCAGGGTGGGCAGGCCGCGCGAGCCGTCGGTGACGGTAACCCGGGCGCCACGCTCGGCGGCGTGAACGGTGATGAGCAGGGTACGGCCACCGGCGTACTTGATCGCATTGCCCACCAGCTCGGAGACCAGCAATTCGGCGACGTCGACGAGGTCGGCGAGGCAAAGGGCGGCGAGACGCCTGGCGACCAGATCCCGGGCCAGGGCCGCGGAACGCGGATCACACGGCACAATGCCCGCCCGCGCCGCCACCCCGTCCTTGGCCTGCCGAGGGGGCGCCACTCCCCTCACCGGCGAGGCCACTACGGATACGGCACCCCTGGCGCCCGCGCCGGGACGGCAGACGCCAACGGGGAGCCGGTCGCCGCCGTGGACCGGGTTCACCACGTCGTCCTCACAGGTCGCCACCCGGAGAAGAGGGGATTCGTGGCACTGACGACTGATGGTCTGCGGTCCATCGAGTCGACGCAGACCGAGTTCGACGCCAGCGGCCCGGAGCTGGGCCATAGCACACTCATTTCCATGTGTCCGGAAATTACCGATTCCCACGCTACGCCGGACGCCACACCGGAGCAAGAATAATTTCTATGTCACATGAAAATGAGCAGAGGCCCCCTGTGCGGCCACCTTGTGGTCAGGCACCCTGCGGGACGTCGCCGGCCAGGTCACCGGTGAGGTAGTGCTGCACGACCGGCCCGATCAGGCGGACGACCTGCTCCCTCGGCATGTCGGCGATGCGGTCGATGGCCCAGACGTAACGTGTCATGGCCAGACCCACGATCTGAATGGCTACCAGGTCCGAGCGCAGCCCGGCCTCGTCGCCCGGAAGGCTCGCCGACACGACCTGAAGGACGAGAGCGGAGAAGACGTCACGGAGGCGCTCCATGGCGTAGGGCTCATGGCTCGCGGCGAGGATGATCGAGCGAAGGACCTCCGAAGTGGCCGGGTCGTCCCACATGGACAGCGCCGCCTCCACAAAGGCACGCCCGCGCTCCTCCAACGGCACCTTGGCAGCCTCGGCGATGCCCTCGCCGAAGGCGTCCGGCGGCTCCAGCGCTGCCCTCAGCAGTCCCATCTTGTTGGAGAAGTAGTAGTTCACAAGGGTGGGATCCACGTCGGCGGCCTGCGCCACGGCCCGCAAGGACGTCCCGCTGTAGCCCTTCTCGGCGAAGGACTTGCGCGCAGCCGCCAGGATACGGTCGGCCTGCGTGCCCCGCTCCCCCCTGGGGCCCCTGCCTGCTCGTGCCGTCATCTCCCGCCATCTCCCTTGCCGGTCCCGCACTCGCTCACGGCTGCGACGAAGTTTCACCACGTACTGAAACTGGTTTCACCTTACCGTGAAATTGCGTCTCCGCCCCCCGGTCGCGGCACGACAACGCGCAGCGGTCCGAACGAAGCGAACCACGGTGGCCGTGCGGTCATCCGGCGTTGCGGGCCGTCAATGTTTCGCGACCTCCGCGACCGTCTCCCTGAGTGACAGCTGGGCAACGGCGCCGGCGCGCTTGGATTCAGCTGCGCTCCGTCCACTCCTTGAGCGTGTCGGCCAGTGCCCGTATGTCCACGTCTCCGGCCGTCACCTGCTCGGCCAGGTCGGCGGCCTGGGCTGCGGGCCGAACCGGCGGGCGAACTCCTCGCGCATTCCGGGGGTGGACAGGAACTGGGCGCATCCCTCGAGGAACCGCGCCTTGTTCAGACCGTCGGCCAGGACGCGTCCGGCGTACACGTCCGGATCCTCGTGCCGCTGGTGCGCCTCGCGCTTCAGCTGCTCGTCATCGATCTCGATGCGGATTTTCCCTGGCCATGCCCCCACGGTAGCCGTACCCGGGTCCCGGCGGGGAGGGATAAGCAGAGTGGTCCGGTCGGTTCTGGAAGCGACAGCGTTCTGACCGAAACGGCAGCACGGGGCCAGATTCCTCAAGGACGACCGCTACCCGCTGATCGCCCTCCAACTCGTCAACGGGGAGACGGACTGACTGTCGTCGGAGCCGTCTGACCAGCAGGCACGCTCAGGGCGACGCTGGGCGGAGCGGCCCGCCTCGGGTAAGGGCCCGCCGCACGGCCCCCGAAGCATCTGTGCGGCTCTTCGATGCCCGGATGGCTTCCTACGCGAAGGATCCGCGCTTGCGTCGCCATGGCCGAGGCCGTGGTCCCGTTGCTGCACCGTGCCTGTCCCGAGAGTGCCGGCGGCTACGGCGGCTCGTACCAGGTGAATCTGGCCGATGAGGAGGCCGTCGGCCTGGGCGGGGGGGAGCTGATCAGGGCCGCGATGCGCAGGGCGGCCCGTGAGCTCGGCTGGAAGGTCATTACGATCGGGGGGATCGGCACCCGCTTCGGCACGATGATCGCCATCCAGGACACCCGGGAGGTCCCCGAGGAATACCGGGCAGCGATCGACGCGGCGATGCACGAACGCATGAGTGCCGCTGCGGCCAGGGTGTGGGACGAGCCGGGTGAGGGCCTTGTCCAGCGGGGTTCGGTCGCCCTCATGACGCAGGAGTTCCGCGCGGCTGTCGACGCGGCGACCACCTGAACCGGCGCGGCCCAACTCGGCGGTCCGCGCGACGCCACGCTGCGGTCGAGGCCCGTCGTCCTGCGTGTTCGAGCCGTTCCTGCCTCCTTGAATGCGAACTGGGAACGGCCGGTAACCCCCGGGCGGGGCTCCGGGTCGAAGATGGTTCGATGTCCGGGCTGTTAACGGCAGTCCCGGGCAGGCCTACTTCTTGGCGTCCTTGGTCGTCGTGTCCGTGCTGATGTCCTGGTGCGCGAGGATGGAGGCGGGGCATCCTGAAGGGGACGGCGATTTCGCCTTCGTTGCGGCCGGCCCGTTCCCGGTTCCCCTCGCTGGGGCTGTGCCCTCTGGCCGGAAACGCGCAGCCCTGCCCTTGCCGGAAATCTCATCTGCGCAGGTCAGGCTACGTGCCGGTACTCGTGGCGAATGCCTCCGAGGCGATCGCGTCGTCGTACGTCGAGGTGGGCGAGCCTGTCCGGATCGGCGATCGGTGCGGGCAATGGGTGCAGCGGGCGGGCGTTGGCGACGCCCTGGTGCGGCCTGTACCCGTTGTAGAAGTCCTCGAACTCGCGCAGGGCGTGGCGCAGGTGGCGTTGGTTCCAGATCAGGGTGCGGTCCAGGAGCTCGCGTCGGCAGGTCTGCACCCAACGTTCCATGAGCGCGTTCATTCTCGGCATTCGGATGCCGCTGAGCACGACCTCGATCCCCACGTCGGTGAGGACGGCATCGAACAGGGCGGGGAACTTGCCGTCGCGATCCCGGATCACGAACCGCGCCCGGCAGCCGCGTCCTCCAAGCCCATGACGAGGTTCCTGACGGCCTGCACCACCCACGAGGCGGTCGGATGCGCAGTGGCCCCCAGGATGCGGATCCGCCGGCTGGCGTGCTCGATCACCGCGAACACGTACAGGCGCTCCCCGGCCAGGGGGACTATCTCGAAGAAGTCGCAGGCCAACAAGGCATCGGCCTGGGAGCGCAGGAAGCCGGCCCAGGACGTCACGGCGCGCTCGGGTGCCGGGGCGATCCCGGCATCTCTCAGGATTTCCCATACGGTGGAGGCGGGCACTTGCACGCCAGGACGAGCAGTTCGCCGTGGATCCGGCGATAGCCCCAGCCGGGATTCTCCTTTGCCAAGCGCAGGAGGAGAGCGCGGACGGAGCGCACAGTCCGCGGCCGTCCCGGGCGCTTCGGCCGGGAGGCAGCGGCGTGGCGGCGCGCGAGAAGACCGCGGTGCCAGCGCAGCACCGTGACCGGGCGCACCAGCAGCCGCACTCTGCCCAGCACGTCACACGGGAGACAGTGCAGCAACGCAGCCAAGAACCCCCGATCGCTCGGGGTGAACCGCACCCCGTCCTTGCCGAGTTGGCGTTCCAGCACCGTGATCTGATGACGCAGCGCCAGGATCTCGATGTCCTTGCCGTGGTCGCTCATCGGCAGCAGGCGCAGCATGGCGAACGCGTTCGCCACCCCCCGGTAAGCCAGTCGCAGCAGCACAGCCGGACATCCTGCCGTGCCGACTGTCGGTCACGCGAGCAGCCCCGGTACAGGCAACCGCGCACGACGCCCGCAATCCCCTGTACACCAGCCCCCACCAGGCCGGATGAGATATTCGGCAAGGGCACGGTCTCCCGCGCCGCCGAGCGGGCCGCAGCAGCGGCCGAGCCTGTGCGCCGGATCGCCCACCCGCTGCCCGAAGCACCGGGAACCGGCTACCACCGCCTCCACCCCGCCCAACACCGCTGGGCTTTTGACGAGTTGATCGCCCCCACGCATCTGGACCGGGCGATGCGCCGGGCCGCTGCACACCCGGACCCGATCGTGGTCTACCTGGTCGGCGAGCCGGGAGCACGGCAGCTGGAGGCGCGGCGGATCCTGCGCCGGGCGATGCGGGCGGGCACCGCCGTGCTGGAACCTGATCTGCTGCGCGGCACGCACCCGGACCACGCCCAGCTCATCAACGACAGCCCTCGGGCGGCCGAGGAGCTGGTCCGCTGTGATGCCGAGGACTGGCAGGCCGAGGCTGAGGCGTACGTCCGTGAACGGCGTGGCGACCTGCTCATCGAGTGCGACTTCACCAGCGCCGCCGACTTCGCCTCCAGTGCGAGCTGGTTCGCCCGCGCCGGGTACCGGATCGAAGTGGTGGCCCTGGCCGGGCGGGCTGCCGACAGCCGGCAGCCGGCAGCCGGCAGCGCACCCTCGTCGACCACGCCCGCGCCCTGGAGTTGGACGCGGTCACCGCGTTCCCCACGCAGGCCGTGGACGCGCGAGCCTGCCAGGCGGCTGACATCGTGGCGGCCGCGGCCGCCGACCCCCGGATCGGTGGCCGCGGCCGGTGATCGACGGTGACCACCGGGCGCTGGGCCGTGACCGGTCCGCGGTCTGGGCCCTGACCGCTGCCCGGCACCGTCCCTACACCGCTGGGGAGGCCAGCAGCTTCCATGCCGCCCAGCGGGCACTGTGCCAGGTGCCACGGCCTGCCTCTCTACCTCGATCTCGCCGTGCTCCGCTTCCTCGACATCCGCCGCACCGGCCGTACCCCCACCGCGGCGGACTTCGGTGCAGACTTCCCCGCGCTGCTCACCCGCACGCTGGCCGACCTCACCCCCGACGAACGCCACCTCCTGCGCGCCGTCAGCCTGCTGGACGCCTTCAATCTCCCCCTGGCCACCGCCGCCGCGGGACTGTCCCACCTGTCCGCGCCCGCCCGGCTCGTGGAACGTCCCTTCGTCCGCCACAACGTCTTCCTCACCCGCGACTTCAACCATATCTGCTCGAGACGCCTCACGAAGGCCAGTACATGATCGTGTTACGAGCTCTGAGCTCCGCGTTCACTCCACTGGTATTGCGTGCCGCTTCCGCCACGCGTTGCGAGGTTTCTCCAATACGCCTATAGCTTCGGCGATCGCTCGAACGACGGAGGTGAATATGACCGCTTCAAAAAATGCCCCGATATTGAAATGTAGGTAGTACGGTTCGATTCCGAAGAACACTCCGACGGCGCAACAATAGAGGGCGGCCCAGAAGCCAAGTCGCCGGTTCATCGGGTAGATGAGCAGCGGGGCCGCCGGCCACACGTAAGCCGTGCATAAGAATGCAACAGAAAGGGAGGTGATGAGGATTTTCATCTACTCCTCGCCCTCTACAATGCGCCAGTTTCGCGCATGCCGACAACGATTAGGAAACCAGCGGGCAGAAGGATGAGGAATGCCGCGAACAGTAACCCCATTTTCCAGGAATTTCACGCGCCTACGCCGAAGCCATGGGGCCCTTCCCCTCTCGATGTCCTTCGGTCAGTCACCGTTGAACAGAAGATATCTGTGCGGGCGTTCCGAAACCAAGTCCATCAGTTTCATGAGTTCCGCCAGGGCTTCCGCCTCTTCGGTGGCACAGTGTCGGCGGAGTTCCACCAGTTCTTCGCGCATGTGCGATACCTGGGTTCTGTTGAACACCGTGTCGTCGTACTTGTCCACCCATCCGAGCATCACCAGACCGCGTTCTCGGGCGGTCGCGCAGAGCGCGCCGATGGCGGGATGCAACGACGTCGCCAAGACCTCGCCCGTATATGTGCGCACCAGAATGCTAAGTGGCATCATTTCACCTTTCGACCGACCTTGGACGCTCTACCGGGGTACGCCTGGATGCATAGTGACCACATTTCCCCACTTGTCCGTGACCACGGTGTATGTCTTCGTCGGCAATCCGGTTTCGACATCCGTTCCGATGATATCGGGGGCATTGCCGACACGGGCATAATTGCCGTTGTCCTGCAACTTGGGTTCGAACTTGTCGGCGTCATCGGCCAGCTTGTAGAGGTCGACGTCCTTGTTGAACAAGCCCTTCGTGGCGTCTGCCTTTGCGCCGCCCGGCATGTGCTTGCTCCGTACGTACCTCTCGCCTGCGGCGTCCAGGAAGGGGGGATCGCACGCGGAGTTGTGCACGAGTACCGGTGTGGTCCCCGCCAGCACATAGTAGGTGTGGAGTTCCTCGACGGTCAGGTTGTAGGTGCGGGTGTGCTGGTCGAAGGCGCGGTTGCCCTGGACGCTGACAGTGGCGCCGTCGGCGCTGAGGAGGGTGGTGCCGGGTGTGAGGTCGCTGGCCTTGACCCACTGGTGTGCTGACGGGCTCCAGAAGGGGTGCTCGTACGTGGCGGTGAGTTTCCGGGGGCCGCCAGGCGTGGCGAGGGTGAGTTCGTCGAAGTGCTTGTCGCCATCGGTGATGATGAGACGGCTCACCCGGCGGGGTGCGGTGCGGCCGGTGAGCGGGTCGGTGGCCCGGACGGTGTCACCCGGCCGGATCCTCTCGATGCTCCGCGGGCCGGTGTCGGCCATGAGGACCTTGGTGCCGGCCGGGAAGCACTGGGTGCACCCCTTCACGTAGCGGAGACGGCGCAGGTCCTCCAGCGCCTTCACTCCTTCTTCGAGGAGCTTCCACTTGCTGCGGAACGCCGTGTCCTCGGCGACTTGCGTGCAGGCCTCGAGATCGCCGTGGCTGCAGGGATACAGGTTCCCCAAGCCGAAGTCCTTCTCCACGGTCCACAGCTCTTCGGCCGCGGCCTCGGCACCGGGCCCCTGGGAGAGGATGTCGCACAGCACCTCGTTGTGCTGGCAGTAGTGCGCCGGGTGCTCGGCGGCGTCGCAGCCGAGGATGCCGCAGCGGTAGCGTGCTTCGGCCTGGCTTCCGGCGTCCTTCTCGGCCGCCTTGCGTTCGGCCGCCTTCTTCTCCACAGCCGCCTGGAAGGCGTCCGCGAAGGCCTGGTCGGCCGCCTTGGAGTCCTTGCCGGCCGCGAGTTCGGAGGCGCGGGCCTGGGCACCGGCGGTGTAGGCGGCGGTGGCGGACGCCTGGGCCCATCGAGCGGAGCCGGCGGCGTCGACGGCGGAGGTGGCCGCGTCGCTCGCGGCCTGGTCGGCAGAGGCGGCTGCCTTGGCGGCGGTGTGGGCGGAGGCGGCCGCCTGGTCGGCGGAGGCCTGCGCGTCCTTGGCGGACTTGGCCGCCTGGTCGGCGTAGCCCTTGGCCTGTTTGGCGGAGGCGTCGGCCTTCTTCGCCCAGTCGGCGGCCTCGTCCTTGGCCCTGGCCGCGGTGGCGGCGGCCTTGTGGGCGTCGGCGGCGTTCTGCTGGGCCGTGGCCGCGACACCGGCCGCGTCCGCGATCAGCTGGGCGATCTGCGCGGTGTGGGTGGCGCCGAGGAAGTCCTGGCGCTGGGCCTTGAACTGCCCGACCTGGATGAACTGATCCAGCAGATCATCGGGCCCCTCAAGAGCGATCCGGGCGGCCGACTTGACCTGCGGGCCGCTGCTGGCGATCAGCTGGGCCGCGCGCACCCGCTCGTCCTGAGTGCGTGCCTGGTACTGACCGATGGTGAGGAACTCGCGGTATTTCTCAGGGTCGTTGGAGTCCAGCGCGGTCCGGCCGGCCTGCTGCACCACCGGTCCGCCGGCGTCGATGATCTGGGCGATGTTCACCCGGAAGTCCTGCGCCCCGGCCTGGTACTGCCCGGTGGCGAGGAACGCCGAGACCTGCTCGTCGCTGCCCTTGAGCGCCTCCTCGGCAGCAGTGCGTACGGAGGCCAGTGAGCTTTCCTGGGCCAGGGTCTGCACGCGGTAGCGGTCGTCCTGGTGGGCGGCCTGAACGCGTCGGGTGATGAGGTAGTCGACGACGTCGGTGTCGGTGCCGGTGAGGGCTTCCTCGGCGGCGCCCCTGCTCCAGGGTCCGCCGGTCTGCGCCGTCGCCAGCGCGACCTTGCGGCCGGCGGGGCCGATGGTCTTGGGGTCGGCTCCGGGCCGCGCTGCCTGCTCCGCCAGACTCCTGGCCTGGGTGTCGGTGTCCTTGACCTGCTGGACGGCGGCGGCGTCCGCGGTCGCTTGCTGCTCTTCCTGCGCCTTGAGGTCCTTGGCCTGCGCGATGCCGGCGTTGGTCCGCTCGGTCAGTTCCTCCGTCTCGATCTTGACGGCGGTCTGGTGGGTTTTCTGGGCCTTGGCGACGGCCGCGGTGGCGGCGTCGGCCGCGTCCTGGGCCGCCTTGGCATGCGCCGCGGACTGCTTGGCGGCGGTGGCTGCTTCGCCGGCGTGCTTGGCCGCGTCATCGGCGTCCTTGGCGGCGTTCTCCGCGTGGGTGGCCGCCGCGTCCGCCGCGTCCTCCGCGTCACTGGCCGCGCCGGCCGACTCCGCGGCCAATGACGCGGCCGCGTTCGCGGCGCGGGTGGCCTCCTGCGCGTGGCGGTGGGCCGCAGCTGCCTCGACGCTGGCCTCGGATGAGTGGACGCCGGCCTTGTCGGCGTAGTCGTTGGCCTGGTCGGCCGCGTCGGCGGCGGCGTCGGCGTTGCTGCCGGCATCGGCGGCGGCCTTCGCCGCGTTGCCGGCCTCGGCCGCCGCGTTGCCGGCCTGCTTGGCCGCGTCCGCCGCCAGCCGGGCTCCCTTGGCCGCGGTGCGGGCGTCGTCGGCCGCCTTGCGTGCCGCGGAGGCCTTGGTCGCGTCGGTGGCCGCGTCCGCGGCGGCGCTCTGCGCACGGGATGCGGCCTGGGCGGCACCCACCGCCGCCGAAGCGGCCTGCTGTGCGGCACTGGCCGCGAGGCGGGCGGAGTTGTTGGCGGCGGCCGCCGCGTCGATCGCTTCCTGTGCGGCCACTGTCTCTTATAAACCACAGACGCGTCCGACGACCAAGCAAGTGTATATATCGGTGGGGGCCGGATCATTAAA
>NZ_JBHYKH010000011.1:536-5959 GCF_042741275.1 Streptomyces sp. NPDC058964 | reverse complement strand
GCCCCCGGGGGTGTGCGGCCCCCCCCACGCCCCACGGCCGGCCGCCGAGGCCGCGTGCAGGGAGTCGTTCTTGGCCGCCTCCGTCTCGGCTGCCGCCTTCTGCGCGGCCACCTTGGCCAGTTTCGCCGCCGTCACCGCACGCGCGGAGGCATCCTTGGCCGCTTTCGTCTGCGCAGCCGCCTTACTACCCGCCTGCTTGGCCTGCGCCGCCAACTGCGCGACCGTGGCGTGCTCCTGGTCACGGGAGCGTGCCACGTACTGGCCGACCGTGAGGAAATCATGGATGTCGTCCGGCGAACCGTTCAACGCGATCCGGCCCGCCGCCGCGACGTTCGAGCCGCCCAGGCCGATGATCTGCGCGACCTCGATCCGCTCGTCCTGCGCCCGCCGATCGAACTGACCGGTCGACAAGAACGTCTTGATGTCGTCCGGCGTGCCGTTCAGCGCGGCCTGCCCAGCCTTCTTCACCTCCGGGCCGCCCGCATCGATGATCTGCGCGACCTCGATCCGCTGATCCTGGAAGTACGGATCCTGCCAGCCCTCCTCCAGGAATCCCTGCAGGTCGTTCGACGTCCCGTCCAGAACCGCGCGGGCGGCGTCCTGGAGATTCTGCCCGCCGACACTGGCGAGCTGGGCCACGGCTACGCGCTCGTCCTGGTACGTGGCATCCTTCGCGGTGCCGAGGAAGTGCCGTACGTCGTCTTCGCTGCCGGTCAGCGCGACCTCCGCGGCGGCACGCACCTCGGGGCCGCCCGTCGACCACAGATCGAACGCCAGCGAACGGTCGGCCACCTCGTCGGTGGCGCCACTGCCGCCACCGCTCGGAGTGCCGTCGGCCCTCACAGGGGAGGCTGCGCTCCCGAGCAGACCGACTACAAGTGCGAGCGGCAGCAGACACAGACAGAGCATGCGTGCCGCATACGCACCCCGTCCCACCGCGATGCTCGCGGGATTCCTCATCTTCAACGGTCTCTCATATCGTCCGGGGTCAGCTCGGAGTCACGCCTGAGACGTCCGAGCAGGCGACGGCCCAGGGGCGGCTCGCCGGGTGTCCGGGTGCCGCCTCTCAGAAGGCCGTGCTGGGGGCGTCAGCCGGCGGGTGCGAGCTGGACTTGGGTGTGGAGGCCCTTGGCGTCGATGCCGGGGAAGAGGCTGACGTGTCCGTCGTTCCAGCGGACGATGACGTCGTCGGCGCTGGTGTCGGTGGTGAAGGCACCGGCGGTGACGACGGTGGCGTCCTTCCACTCGGACTTGGCGGGCCTGACCTTGATCTCGGCGGGCAGGGCCTGGCTCGTCAGGCCGGGGTAGACGGTAGTCTCGCCGTCGATCCAGCGCACCAGCAGGTCATCGGTGTTCTTGCCGGTGAAGGAACCGCGGTGTCCGCCTGATGGTGCGTTGATGGAGCCGTTGCGCGGCGCCGACCCGGCCGGGATCGCGGGCTACCGGCTGGTGCGCCGGCTGGGCGCCGGCGGCATGGGCGTGGTGTACCTGGCGCGCACCGGCTCGGGCTCCCTCGCGGCGCTGAAGGTCATCCGGGCCGCGCACGCGGACGACGCGCGGTGGTGAGCTGCTCGGCGTTGGGCCAGGTGGAGTTCTTGGCGAACGTCTGCGTCTGCTTCTTCAGCCCGTTGCTCTCCAGGTCGCTGAAGACGGAGACATGGCCGTCCTTCCAGTCCACCAGCAGGTCGTCACGTCGGCCGTTCGCGCTGAGGTTTCCGGCGGACAGCTGCTGGACGCCGTTTTCCCACTCGCCGGTGTGCGGCGGGGCGAGCTGCTTCTCGCCGTGGAAGCCCTTGGCGTCGACGGTGGTGTAGTGGGTCATCTCGCCGTCGCTCCAGCGGACCACGACTCCGTCGGTGCCACCGCCGGTGTTGGTGCTGGTCACGTTGACGGCGTGGGTCCAGATGCTCTTCTCGGGCTGCAGTTGGTGTTCGGCGGCGAACGGATGCGCCGGGTCGTCGACCGCACCGCCCTGATAGAGGGTGACCTCGCCGTCGTCCCAGACGACGATCAGATCCATCCGGCGGGTGCCGCCCGCCGAGCCGCCGGTGAAGTAGCCGGCCGTCATCCGCACGGCGTGCTTCCACGGCGCGGCCGCGAAGGTGGTGCTGTAGGCGACCTGCTGCACCCAGCCGGTCAGGTCGTCCACCCGGGCCGCCACCGCCCCGGTGCGGGTCTCATTCGCATCGGCGCCCAGACAACCTCCTTGCCAAGAAAGGCTGTTGACACCGGCGATCGCGGTGTGGCCGCCTGCGGTGCTCAGAACGGGGCCGCCGGTGTCACCCTTGCAGACCGCCGCCCTATCCGACTTCGCGGCCAGATCCAGGGTGGTGGCCGCGATGTTCTGCACGGTGAAAGCGGCCGCGTGTACCTGGTCGGGCACCCAGTCGTCGCGGGTACGGCCGAACCCCGCGGCCTGAACCTCGTCCCCGGCCGCAGGCGCCTTGCCGGCCATTGCGAGGGGGGTGATGCCCCGGACGGGCTGGGCCAGCTGGGCCATGACCACGTCCCGGTCGCTGCGCGGGACGAGGTTCACCACCTGCTGGGCGCTGCCACCGATGGTGGCGATCGTCTTCAGCTTCGGCGCACCGGGCGCGAGCGTGCCGCCCGGGGTGTCGGTGAAACAGCTCGCGGCCGTCAGCAGCCACTGCGGGGCGACCAGCGTGGCCGAACAACCGTGCCGGCCGTCGACATCGAGCCGAGCGCTGGCAGCTGAGACCATGTCAGAAGCGGTGGGGCCGGAAACGGCACCGGCGGGCGTTGCGGCCAGGGCCGCGACGGCCAACGACGTGGCGGCAGCCAAGCCGCCGGTCCACGCGGTGCGCGGACGAGAGCAAGACATGAACGTTCCTTGATCGTGGTGCGAGTTCGAGCGATGAGTGCGCGGGCAGACGGGCGGGTCAGCCTGTGACGCGCAGGTGTCGGTCAGCCTGTGACGCGCAGTTCCAGCAGCACGGTCGGTGCGCCACCTGCGGCCCCTTCACCGACGCTCTGATAGCCGTTCTTGCCCACGCTCACGGTCTTGGCCGGCGCCGCGGGATCGGCCTCGGGCCTCAGATCGGCGCTGATGGGGTGGTCGGCGGTCTCCAGCGCAAAGACACGCGGGAGTTCGAGAGTGAGGTAGCCGCTCTTCGCGCTCGCCCTGAAGCAGTAGGCGCCCTGCGTATTGCCGCTCTGTCCCTGCACGGTCAGAACCTTGATCTGCTGGGCGGAGTCGTCACACTTGGCGAGGAGGATGTGCCCGTCGCCCCTGATCAGCTTGATGCCCTGATCCCGCTGGATCCGATCCGCGTTCGGATACGCGAAGTCCTCCACCGCGGACGGCGGCGTGGCCCCCGTAGGCCCCCCGGTCGGCTGCGGATCGGCGGAGGCGAGCATCGGCATGCCCACCAGTGCCAGCACGGCAGCAACCCCCGCGACGGGGAGCACCCTGCGCATACGAGGAGTCAACCGAATTCCTTTCCAGGCACGGGTGACGGCACGACGAAATAACATCTGCAGCCCCCCGTACACGGATGTAAAACAAAAATAAGTGGTCGATCCAGACTCTAAAACGACGTCAGATCCGGAGACAACGTGACCATCATCATGCATAGTTCACGGAACCCGCACGGCAAGCAATCATTGTTTCACGCTGCACAAATTTAGTGAATTCTTACCGTAAATTAGCGAGCCGGACGGAACGAGAGGTGTGCCGTGTGGGGCGGCCCTCCAGGACAAGACTTCGGCGTAGTCGCCTGGTGTCCGGTTCCTGGCGGTTGCCGTGCTTCGCGGTGCTCCGGGAGCGGGGTGGGTACCGGTGTCCGGGGGTTGACCAGCGACAATGAGCCTCAGGGAGATTGTTGCTGAGATCCATGCGCCCCTTCGGGAAGTTGCAGGCACTTCGGAGGGTTCCTATCCCTTCCCGTGGATCGACCAGATCGAGGACTTCCTCGCCGAGCAGGAGGCGGCGGAGGTGTATGACGACGGTGAGGAGTACGGCGAGGCGTACGTCTTCTTCATCACCGGGGCCGCCGAGGAGGATCTCCTGGCCGTGGATTCTCGCGCGGCTGGTCTTACAGGAATCCCGAGCGGAGTGTTCGCGACGGTCACCAGTGATGAGGCGGAGGAGATCGGCCTCGGACGACGTGTTGAGCAGCCGCTTGGTTAAGGCCTGTCCGGCGGATCATGAGTGTTTCGGCTTGCGGAGCCGTGTAGTTGGTCGTGGGCCGTGGCGATCTGACGAACGAGGAATGGCGCCGCCTGGAGCCGCATCTGCCCGTCCGCGGACGGCGTGGTGGGCGGTGGGCCAGTCATCGCAGGGTGATCAACGGGATCCTCTTCCGTGAGCGGACCGGGATCCCGTGGCGGGATCTGCCGGAGAGGTTCGGCAGGTGGAAGACCGTCTATGAACGGCACGGACGTTGGTCCGCGGACCATACCTGGGACCGGATCCTCCAGGCCGTCCAGGCCGACGTCGACGCCGAGGACCGGATCGACTGGAGCATGGTGGGCGTCGACTCTATGTCCTGCCGTGCCCACCAACACGCCGCCGGCGCCCGCAGGAAGACACCCGCATACCGAAAAAAGAGCCACGCCCCGGCAGCACCGCCCCGACGAGGGACTCGGAAGGTCCCGGGGCGGCCTGACGAGCAAGATCCACCTCGCCAGTGAAGGTGGTCGCAGACCTCTCGCGCTGCTGGTCACTCCCGGTCAGTGGGGCGACGCACCGCAGATGATCGCCGTACTCGAACGCATCCGCGTGGCCCGCAAGGGCGAGGGGCGCCCGCGCACCCGGCCGGGACACCTGAGCGCGGACAAGGCGTACTCCTCCCGCAGGAACCGCCGCTACCTGCGCAGACGCCATATCAAGCACACCATTCCGGAACCGAAGGACCAGAGGGCCAACCGTCGGCGCCGTGGCAGCCGCGGCGGCCGGCCCACCGGGTTCGACAAGGAGCAGTACAAGCGCCGCAACGAAGTCGAGCGGACGATCAACCGCCTGAAGAGCTTTCGCGCCGTCGCGACCCGCTACGACAAGCGGGCCTACGTCTTCCACGGCACCGTCGCCTTCGCCGCAGTCCGACTCTGGCTCCAAACATGATTCGCCGGAGACGCCTCAGCCGATGCAGGGATCTTCCACTGTCGGGATGTACGGAGACAGCAGCGCCTCCGTGTGGTGCGTGACCACGCCGCGAACGAGCCTGAGCACGCGTACCTCGTTTTCGTGGTCCGGTTCTTCGTCATCGCGAACGTGGAGGAGCCCATAGGAACCAGGGGCAACCACAGCCACATGCTCGAACAGTTCGACAACGTCAGGCGACGAGCGGTGATTGGAGTGGCCGCCGAGGGGGGGGGGGGGGGGGCGGCGGCAGGCCCCGCCGGGCACGACAGGCAGGGGGGGGCGCAGGGGGGGGGGGGACGCCGGCCACGCACACCGAGAG
>NZ_JBHYKH010000011.1:0-526 GCF_042741275.1 Streptomyces sp. NPDC058964 | reverse complement strand
TTTGGGGGGGCCCGGGGGGGGGTTTCCCGGGCCCGCCGTAAATCCACCTGAGGTCAAGCAAGTACGGGCTGTCCATCTGGGCGATGCGAAGCCGAAGCTCATCGACGATCTGCCGCAGACGGGCCTCATCGTCATCAGCTGCGGTCTCCCTGACCGTGATCCAACCGTGGTACTCGAACATCCCGTGATCGTAGTGCGATGGCCTGCTTCACCGTGCCGATCGCAGCATGATCCGCCGGACACGCCTTAGTCCCCTGCCCAACCGGCGGTCGGCCGGGGCCCGTTCTGCCTGCTGATGACTCCCGGAGAGCGCGACAGGCACGGACTCCCGAGATCACGGACTTCTCGACGCCCTCACGTACATCCCGATCGAGGAGGGCTGGCTCTACCTGGCCACCGTCATCGACATCGCCTCCCGTCGCGTCGTCGGCTGAGCCACCGCCGACCATCGGGGAGCTGCGAAGCTTGCCACGGCCGGGGGGACCCCGACACCACAGACATGAGGCCGACAACAAGGGCCCAGGGC
>NZ_JBHYKH010000010.1:8977-49042 GCF_042741275.1 Streptomyces sp. NPDC058964 | reverse complement strand
CGCGGGGGCGGGGGAGAAGGTGCGCGAGCCGTTGACCGACCTGGTTGCCGAGCGGGCCTGGACGGCACCCTGAATTGCGGTGTGCCGGTAGTGCCGCGGTACTGCGCGACGACACGCGAAATTTCACGCTTATCACCGGCGCAACCAGTCTGACCAGGGGTTTTGGGAAGCGTTCAGGTTTCGGTCAGGTTATGCGCGCGGTTTTGAAATTCATGACTTAGAAGCCCAAAACTAATGGCAAAGAGGTCTGCAGAATCATGAGCTCGACGTGTCATCGTGCGCTCCATGACCACAGAGCACCTACTCGACGACCGCCCCCTCGTTCGCCTCCGCGGCATGGCGAACAAGGTGCCGGAAGTGACCGTCTACTTCTGGATCATCAAAGTCCTCACCACGGGGATGGGTGAGACGGCGTCGGACCTCCTCGCCCGTCTGCTCGGGCCGGTGCCGGCGGTCGCGCTGGGCGGTCTGGCCCTGGTGGCTTCCCTGGCCCTTCAGCTCGCCGTCCGCCGGTACGTCGCCTGGATCTACTGGACCGCCGTCGTCATGGTCAGCGTCTTCGGCACGATGGCGGCCGACGTCCTGCACGTCGGCCTCGGCATCTCCTACACCGTCTCCACGCCGCTCTTCCTCACCGCGCTGGCCGCCGTGTTCGCCCTCTGGTACGCCAGTGAGCGAAGCCTGTCCATCGACGGCATCCGCACCCGGCGCCGCGAGATCTTCTACTGGGCGACCG
Organism: Streptomyces sp. NPDC058964; assembly: GCF_042741275.1. Taxonomy (NCBI): domain Bacteria; kingdom Bacillati; phylum Actinomycetota; class Actinomycetes; order Kitasatosporales; family Streptomycetaceae; genus Streptomyces; species Streptomyces sp. NPDC058964. The sequence continues at coordinate 48,306 of NZ_JBHYKH010000010.1, read as the reverse complement.
TCCTGGCCACCTTCGCCCTCGGGACCGCGGCCGGTGACCTGACCGCCACCATCGGCCTCGGATACCTCGGCTCCGTCGTCCTCTTCGCCGCCGCGATCTGCGTGCCCGCGCTCGCCCACACCTCTGCCGGCCTGAACGCCGTGACCGCCTTCTGGACCGCTTACGTGATCACCCGGCCCCTCGGCGCCTCCGTCGCCGACTGGATGGCGCTCAGCCATGCCCGGGGCGGGCTCGGACTGGGGCTGGCTCCGGTCACCCTCGCCTGGACGGTGGCCATCGTGTCCTTCGTCGCGTACCTGGCCTCGCCCGGTGGGCAGGGGGACCGCTGATCGCCCGGAGCGGTTGTTGGTACGGCGGTCGGCCATGACCGCAGCCGCCGTGGGGCATCCACGAGCGCGGCGAGCGGGTGTGCGGGTCGGTCGGGAACGGCTGGGTGCCGGGCTCGTTTTTCCCTGACAAGCCGGTCGGCTGCGGGTCTGAGCCGTCGTCACGTCCCCGTCGCCCGCGGCGCTCGGCTTGGCCGCGGCTGATCGTACGAATCCGGGGCAGCCTGATCAGGGGGCCGGAACGGCCGGACAGCGACCTGTGCGAGCGCAGGAGCCCCGGCCGGGCTCGTCACGGCTCGCGGGACGGCGGCGGTGGCACGGCCGTCCGGGCAACGCCACAGCGCGAACGGCTGAGAGGGCTCGTCGGCGGTCCGATGTGCGGCCGACAGGCTCCGGTCCAGGAACTGGCCGTCACGGCGGTGTTCTTGCCGGCGGTGGCCTCCTCGCCACCGCCGGCCACGACCGCTCCCACTGCCGGCGGACCTCACGGCGCTGCGCCGCATACGGACGCGCCTGACGATTGCCTCCATGTGGCCGGCGCGACGCCCGAGTCGGTGCCGAACATGCCGGATCACGGTGGGGATGTGCCGTTAGTGGGCTGTTAAGGGACTGACGTACCTTCACGCTGAGGAACGGGCGATGAGCCCGAGTGCGTGAGCCATTGGGGGAACGAGGGTGAGCAAGGCGAACCCGGCCGGAGGGGTTCTGGGGGACATGCCGAAGGGCCAGGGCGAGACGTCGGTGAACGCCTCGCCCAGAGGGCAACTGGCGGCGGAACTGAGGAGAATCAAGGAAGAGTCACAACTGAGCTTCGAGCGGCTGGCAGCCCGGACCAACTACAGCCGGTCCTCTCTGGAAAGATTCCTGAACGGCAAGCAACTCCCGACGGCCGTCGCTGTGGAGCAACTGGCAGCAGTGGCCGAAGAGGATCCGCGCCCGCTGCTCGAACTGCTGTCCAGGGCGGTGGCGCAGGCGGCCCCAGGCAGCGCGATCCCGTCGAGCGGTCCCATGCAGACCGCAGCTCTGCCGCCCGCAGAAGTGAATGCGCCGGACGCGCGCATCGATGACCGGAAAGGCCTGGGCCAGATACCGCGGCACAAGCGCTTCGACCGGAGGCGCCTCCTTGTCGTGGCCGGATACGTCACGGGCGGTGCTCTGGCCGGGTCACTCATCACAGGCCTGCTGGTACCGGCACCGGCACCGGCTTCGTCCGCAAGGCCGGATGGGGCGGCAGGCGCGTCGCACAGCCCGCGCCAGGAGGATCCCGTTCCGGGGTCGGACGACGGTCACGTCAAATGTGAGTCCGAGACCTGCCTCAGACACGATCCGCAGGCGATGGACTGTCAGTGGGACGCGAGGACGGCGCAGGTCACGTGGCTGCGCGGGATGCGGATCGAGCTCAGGTACAGCCCCGCTTGCCAGGCGGTGTGGGGGCGCATTGAAGGCGGCACCATCGGCGACAAGGTCATCATCAAGGACGGTCGCGGGGTGGATCTGGACGCTGCGATCAGGTTCGAGCACGATACCTACACCAAGATGCTCGCCATCTCGCCGGAGACTCCTTTGAAGTCCGTGTCCGTCTGCGGAGTGATTCCCAGGCAGAGACAGATGGAATGTGCGCCTCACTCCGAAATATCGCCATAGACGTCAAGGGTGGTGTCGGCCGGCCAGGGTCACCGACCGGTGAGGGGAGCCCGGGCGTGACAGCCGTGGCCCTCGGACTGCTGAGCGAGATGTCCCACGCCTGAACTCAGCGGCGGAGGGCCTCACCGGCCCCGCGTTCAGAACCTGCCCCGCTCCAGTGTGTCCTGCAGCGCCTTCACCGTGGCCGGCCCCCAGACGTCGTCGACGGTGAGGGCGGTACCGGCCATGGCATTGAGGAAGTTCCGCAATACCGGTACGTGGCGGGCCGCGGTGGCGCCGTCCTCGTCCTCCACGAGGCCCGCGCCGTCGTCGATGTACGCGAAACGCACGGATTCGGCGGCCGCTGGGCGGAAGCCGGGGACCACCCGGCGAGTCCCGGGAAGCCGTCGTTCACCTGACCGAACAGTGCGACAGCGTTCGGTGGACGGAACCGGTGGATGTGAGGCTTGTGTGTCCGTTCCCGGGGTGGGTTGCGACCGCAAGGGTGTATCCAGGACGGTTGCCACAGACATCTGTTTGCCGTAGCAGGAAGGTGGTGGGGTACGCACCGTGCGTGCCTCCGGTTGTGTCTGCTTCCAGCGGTTCCTCCGCCCGTCCGTCCGACGCCGACCTCCACGTCGGCGCGACGTGGACTGAGGCCCCCTGTCCCGTGCTGGTCGTCGACCGGCACGGCGGTCTCGTACGTATCAATGAGGCCGCCCGGGCGCTCCTGCCCGGCGCCGCGAGCGGGGATCGGCTGCACGAGCAGGTTCCGTCCTGGCTGTCGGACGCTCACCAGTGCATCAGTGACGGACTGCCGAGCAACGTCGGCCCGCCGACCGGATGCATCGGGAACCGTCTCTTCGAGGCTCATCCCACCTCCAGCAGGCACGGCGACGTGGTGTGGTGGCTGGTCGACAACACCGACCGGCGTCTGGCCGAAACCGCGCTGAAGGATGCGCAGATACGCTCAGGAATCCTCGCCAAGGTCTCCAGCGCGCTGCTGTCCACGTTGAACGTGCCGCGCTGCATGGAGGTGGCCACTTCCCTGGCCGCCGAACATCTCGCCGAAGCCGCCGTCCTCATCGCCCCGCACCACGGGCGGCGCCACCCGCTGACCCTCGCCCACCGGGGCGGGCCCGTCACACAGATCGCGCGGCACATCGACATCGCCGGCGTGCCGGGCCTGGCCGAGGCGTTGCAGGGCTTCCCACCCGTACCGGCCCGGTGGATAGATCCCGCCGACGTTCCCGACTGGGTGATCCCGGACGGCTTCGCCGGACCCCTCGGCTCCGTGATCGTCACGCCGCTTCCCGGGCACGGCGTGCCCGCCGGAGCGCTGATCCTGCTGCGCTCCAGCACCGAACAGGCCTTCACCGAGGGTGAGGAGGTCTTCGCCCGGCTGTTCGCCGCCCGCGCCGGCGCCGCCCTGTCCGCCGCCCGCCTGTACACCGAGCAGGCAACCATCACCGCCACACTGATGCGCGAACTGCTGCCGCCGATGCTGCACAGCGTGCACGGTGTCGAGTACGCCGGCAGATACCGGGCGTCGAACGACCACGAGCGGATCGGCGGGGACTTCTACGACGTCCACCCCAGCGCCGATCCCTCCCCGGAGACCTTGGTCGTGCTCGGCGACGTCGCGGGCAAAGGCCTGGAAGCCGCGGTGCTGACCGGCAAGATCCGCAACACGTTGCACGCCCTGCTGTCCCTGGCCGAGGATCACGAGCGGGTTCTGGAGCTGCTCAACGGAGCCCTGCTCTCCTCTCACCACACGCGCTTCGCCACCCTCGTGCTCGCTTCCGTGCGCCGCAGTGCCGGCCGTGCGCGGCTACGGGTGACCAGCGCCGGTCATCTGCCGCCGCTGATCGTTCGTGCCGACGGCACGGTCGAGGAACTGCGCGCACGCGGCACCCTCGTCGGTGCTCTGCCGACCGTAGAGGCCCACACGGTGCGCACGGTGCTCGCGCCGGGCGAGACCTGCCTGCTCTACACGGACGGCATCACCGAGGCCCGCGGCGGCCCGCTGGGGGACGAGTTCTTCGGTGAACACCGCCTGCGGCGCGCTCTGTCGGAGTGCGCGGGGATGCCGGCGGAAGCGGTGGTCGAGCGGGTGCAGATGCTTGCCGGGCAGTGGCTGGGCTCGGGCCGGCACGACGACATGGCCACGGTGGCCATCAGCGTCCCCAGGGCCGGCCCCCTGACGACGGTCAACGGGCACGCGGGCAGCCCGGACAGGAGGAGGAGCACGTGAGTCATCCCACCGCGTCGGCCGCCGTGGCGGAGCGGCTGTGGCAGGCAGTGGCCGATGGCGACGAACGTACGGCCGCCTCGCTCGTTCACCAGGCGCTGGCGGATGGCGTGGATGAGGAAATTCTGTTGCTGGAGGTGATCGCCCCGGTTCAGGAGAAGGTCGGTGCCGAATGGGCCGCCGACCGCATCACCGTGGCCCAGGAGCACGCCGCCACCGCGATCAGCGAACGGGTCGTGGCCTCACTGGCCCACCGTCGCGACCACGGCAGCGCCGGTCACGCTCCCGTCCGTGGCCGGGTCACCGTGAGCTGTGTCGAGGGCGAATGGCACGCGTTCCCGGCCCGGCTCGTCGCCGAGGTCCTGTGCCTGCGGGGCTGGCGGGTCGACTTCCTCGGCGCTCAGACCCCCACTCCGCACCTGGTCGCACACCTGCACCGGACCAACCCCGACGCGGTCCTGCTGTCCGGGTCGATTCCCACGCACCTGCCGACCGCCCACGCCGCCATCACGGCCTGTCAGGCCGTCGGTGTTCCCGTCCTGGCCGGCGGCCGTGCCTTCGGCCCCGACGGCCGTTACGCCCGCAGGCTTCGCGCCGACCGGTGGGCCGCCGACGCGCGTGGCGCGGTCGCCGTCCTGGACGCGGGTATGGCACGGCCGGATGTGTCGGCGACCCGGCAGGCGGTGGACGACCTGCCGCACCTGGCCGACCAGGAATACACGCTGGTCGTCCAGTCCCGGCCGCAGCTCGTCAAGCAGACCCTGGCCGGCCTGGAGGCCCGGTTCCCCGCCATGCGCGGGTACAGCGAGGCCCAGCGCGAGCGCACCGCGGAGGACATCGCCCACATCGTCGACTTTCTGGCGACCGTCCTGTACGTCGACGATCCCGATCTCTTCACCACGTTCCTCACCTGGACCGCCGGCATCCTCGAGGCCCGCCACGTCCCCGCTCAGTCCCTCGTCAGCGGTCTGGACGTCCTGGCCGGCCAACTGCGCGACTTTCCCCGCGCCCTGGACCTGATCAAGCAGGGCACCGCCGCCCTGGGCGAGCGCCCCACCCGTCCTGCTCCCGGCACCGAGACCCGTGCATGACCACCTTGCCCCCCAGTGAGTTCACCCTCGTCGTCCGCCGTGAGCCCACCACCTTGACCGTGCACGTGGGCGGCGAACTCGACTACGACACGAGCGACGACCTGGTGGACGCGGTCACTGAGAACCTGACGGGCGACCAAACGCCGCCGCGCGCCGTACACCTCGATTTCAGCGCCCTGACGTGGATCGACTCCTCGGGCCTGTCCGCTCTGCTGATGGTCCACCGCCGCACGAGTACCCTCGGCGCCACCCTCCACCTGGACAACCGGCCGGACGTCCTGGAGCGCATGCTCCGGCTCACCAACGTCCTGGACCACCTCACCGGACCGGCCACTGCTCGGGAGGCCTCGGGAAGCGAGGGGAGCGGCGGTGTTACGGGGGCAGGCACCTCATGAGCGGCACGCTCCGCGACCGGCTTCGGGGGTCTCTCGTTCGCTGCGCCGCTGAGTGACGAGGTCCGGTCGTGGGCAACTGCGGTGATGTGGGCCTGCCGGGACCCGGGGCGTAAGGCTGGGCCGGTGCTCCGCCGTCCTCGTCGGCTCCCCGAGGGCGCCGGGCCGGCGGTCGCGCGGATGACGTGACGGGCTCCCCGTCCGAGGGCGTACGCCCGGCCGCGCGTGGTGCGCCCGGACAGCATGCGGACATTCGCGTGTTCGATTTTCTGTTCGATAACCTGGTGATGGGAGGTGGACGTGGTGAACGTGGAGATGCCGTCCGGCGTGGAGCCGTCGGTGATGCATGTGCGCTGCCCGGACCGGCTGCCGGAGGGCACCTACCGGCAGGTGCTGGAGATCTTGGCCGACCTGTCGCCGGTCGTGCAGGCCCTGCCCCCGTCCGCGGCCCTGGTGGAGCTCAGGGGCGCCCTGCGCTACCACGGCACAGGCGCCCGCAGGCTCGGTGAAGTCCTGCGCGTGCGCACCATCTCGCTCCTGGGCGTCGACGTCCGCGTGGGTGTCGGACCGACCATCACGGTCGCCGCCACCGCCTCCGGACAGATCACCGCTCCCGGCGGAGTCCTCGCGATCACACCCGAACACGCTGCCGACTGGCTCGCTGCGCTGCCCGTGCAGGCGCTGCACGGCATCGGTCCCCGTCAGGCCGAGGTGCTCCGCGACTACGGCATCCACAGCGTCGGCCTGCTCGCCGCCGTTCCGCCCGCCACCGTGCAGCGCCTGCTCGGCGGCCGCGCCGGACGCGCGGCCGCCGACCGGGCTCGCGGCATCGACCCCCGCCCCGTCGTCCCTCGTGCCCTGCCCGCCTCGGCCTCCGTACGGCACACCTTCGACCTGCACACGCTGGACGGTGCCTCCGTCCGCGCCGCCCTGCTCGGCCTCGTCGTCCGGCTGGGCCTGCTGCTGCGCGGCCGCGGCCAGGCGGCCCGAGCCCTCACCCTGACGCTGAAGTTCGCCGGTGGCACCAGCTGGGAGAAGACCCGCCGCCTTGCCGGGCCGTCCGCACACGACGAAGACCTGCGCACCACCGCGTACCAGTTGATGGACGCCGCAGGACTGCAGCGCGGCCGCCTGACCGGACTCGTCCTCAAGTGCGACGACCTCGTGGACGCCGACCAGGTTGCCGAGCAGATCAGCCTGGACCATGCCCGCGAGTCCCGGCTGGTCGCCGAGGCCGCGATGGACCGCATCCGCGCGAAGTTCGGTCCCGGCGCGGTCGGCCCCGCCGCGAGCGCGATGTTCCGGCGCGTGTCCTGACCCCCGGGCCGTGGAAGCGACCGGCACGTTCCGCGCGCGGCCCGCTCCGCGGTCAACCGGCTCCCTCCGGCACCGCAGCCCTCACCGGAGGAGCCGCACACATCGAGCGGCGGAGGCGGGACGCGGCTGCCGCTGAGAGGATCCTCGCGGAGCTCCTGCCCGAGTCGGAGAAGCTGTACGGACCCGGTGACTTCAGCGCCGCCGAAGCCGGACAACGGCTCGCGCGCATCGGGAGCGCAGGTTCCGGGCAGTGGGTATCGCGCCCCCGGGCCGCCCTCAGTCCGCGAGGAGTGCCGACAACTGTGGTGAGTACGTCGCATGCAGGACGAGTGCGGCGCTTCCCACGACGGCGCCGTCCGTTCCGAGCGGGGACGCCTTGACCTGGACCACCCGGATGCGCCGGGCCAGCGCTCTGGTGGCCAGCGCGGTGGCGACTATGTCGACGTACCGGGATTCCAGGTGCTGGATGCCGTGCCCGCCGAGGACGATCAGGTCGACGTCGACGAAGTTGGCGATGCTGACGGCGACCGAGGCGACGCGTTCCGCGGCCTCGTCGGTGACCGCGGTCGCGACGGGGTCCCCGGCCGTGGCCGCGAGCAGGATCGCGGCATGGTCGACCGAGGCGGGATCCTTGGCGAAGGATCGCGAAAGCGCACTGCTGTCGTCGGGCCGGGCAGCGAGCCGGCGGTGGACTTCGGCGACGATCGCCGAGGGGTTGACGAGCCCTTCCAGGCAACCCCTGTTGCCGCAGTAGCACTCCGGTCCGTCGGGCAGCACGCTGCAGTGGCCGAACTCTCCCGCGTTGAGCGAACCTCCCCGGTAGACCTGGTGGTTGAGGACGAGGCCACCACCGACACCGGTGCCGAAGAAGAAGTAGGCGAAGTTGGCCACGCCCTTGCCCGCGCCGGACCAGCGCTCGCCGATCGCGGCGGCGGTGGCGTCGTTGTCCAGGGTGACCGGCAGCCCGGTGGCCTCGCTGAGCATGCTTCGCAGGGGCACACGGTTCCAGTGCGCCAGCTGGGGAGGAGCGACGATCACGCCGAGTTCCTGGTCGATCGGTCCCGGGGTGGCGAGTCCCAGGCCGAGGATCCTGCTGTGCGGAACGTCCGCTTCGGCCAGCACGTCGGCGACCAGCTCGGACATGGCTGTCACGACATGGGCGGGATCGGTGCCGGCCGGTGTGGGCCGCTTCTTGACGACCAGGGGCTGGCCCGTCAGATCGACGACGGCGCAGGTGAGCTCGACCGGGTCGAAGTGGAGTCCGACGGCGCTGCCCGCGTCGGCGTTGAGACGCAGAGTGGTGCGGGGCTTCCCGCCGCTGGCGACCCGGCTGGCACCGTCCTCGCGCACGATGCCCTCGTCGAGCAGGCGCCGCACGATGCCGGAGACCGTCTGCGGGGTGAGGCCGGTGAGCTGGGCGATCTCCACCCGGCTGATTCCGTCGGCGAGCTGGATCTGGTCAAGGACCACCGCCCGGTTGTAGCGCCCGACCTTGGGGAGATTCGTTCCTGCCTGCCGCACGCCCGGTCCTCTCTCTGTCTCTACGGATAACCGTATCGTCACGAGCCATTGACCTAGTAAATCAAATGGATTTAGTGTCCCGCACACAGCTGTTACAGGCCGGACATACAGGCACTGCACTGGGCGCAGTGCCAACGGAGGAAAGTTGATGTCCACGAAGTGCCGCATTCCCGAGCACCCCGAGCCAGGCGGTCGCGACGGTCTCCGCAGGGCGGAGCGCCGGTCATGACACAGGCCTCGACCCTGCTGGAGATGCGGGCGATCACCAAGACCTTCCCGGGCGTCACGGCGCTCGCCGACGTCAACCTGGTCGTCCGGGAGGGTGAGATCCACGCGATCTGCGGGGAGAACGGCGCCGGCAAGTCCACCTTGATGAAGGTGCTCAGTGGCGTGCACCCGCACGGAAGCTACACGGGTGACATCCACTACCGGGGCGACGAGGTCCGGTTCCAGGACATCCGCGCCAGTGAACAGGCCGGGATCGTCATCATCCACCAGGAGCTGGCCCTGGTGCCCGGCATGTCGATCACCGAGAACATCTTCCTCGGCAACGAGCCGCGCAGACGGGGCGCGATCGACTGGAAGGCCGCCCAGCGCCGGGCGTTGGAGCTGATGGAGCAGGTCGGGCTCCGGGAGGACCCGGACACCCTGATCAAGGACATCGGCGTCGGCAAGCAGCAACTCGTCGAGATCGCCAAGGCGTTCGCGAAGGACGTGAAACTGCTCATCCTCGACGAGCCGACCGCGGCCCTCAACGAGGACGACTCCCGCCACCTGCTCGATCTGCTGCGCGGCTTCCGGGAACGCGGCATCACCTCGATCATCATCTCGCACAAGCTGAACGAGATCGAGGCGGTCGCCGACACCATCACGATCCTGCGCGACGGGCGCACCATCGAGAGCCTCGACGTCAAGGCCGACGGAGTCAACGAGGACCGCATCGTGCGCGGCATGGTCGGCCGTGAACTCAGCAGCCGGTTCCCCGACCGCACTCCCGACATCGGCGAGGTGTTCTTCGAGGTCCGCGACTGGACGGTGCGCCATCCGAACTCCGACGAGCGGCTGGTGTGCAAGGGCTCGTCCTTCACCGTCCGCCGCGGTGAGATCGTCGGCTTCGCCGGTCTCATGGGCGCGGGCCGCACCGAGCTGGCGATGAGCCTCTTCGGCCGCTCCTACGGCACCTACCTGTCCGGCCAGGTCTACAAGGACGGCAAGGAGATCCAGCTGAAGTCCGTGCCGGCCGCCATCCGACACGGCCTCGCCTACGTCAGCGAGGACCGCAAGTCGATCGGGCTGAACCTGCTGGACGACATCAAGGCGTCGATGGTCGCCGCCAAGCTGCCGAAGATCGCCAAGCGTGGGGTCGTCGATCCGGTGAGCGAGCACCGCGTCGCCGAGGAGTACCGCGAGAGCCTCAGGATCAAGACCCCCAGCGTCGACGAGGGGGTCGTGAAGCTCTCCGGCGGCAACCAGCAGAAGGTCGTCCTGGCGAAGTGGATGTTCACCGACCCCGATCTGCTGATCCTCGACGAGCCGACCCGCGGCATCGACGTGGGCGCCAAGTACGAGATCTACGGGATCATCCAGCGGCTCGTCGGCCAGGGGAAGGGCGTCATCGTCATCTCCTCGGAGCTGCCGGAGCTCATCGGCCTGTGCGACCGCATCTACACGGTGTTCGAAGGCACCATCACCGGTGAGGTCGCCCGCGGCGACGCCGACCCGGAACTCCTCATGAAGCAGATGACCGCTACGAAGAAGAGCCCGACGTCATGAGCCGTATGAAAGACCTGCAGAAGAACCTCTTCGGAGGCACGACTTCCAACGCCCGTCAGTTCGGCATGATCTTCACCCTGGTGGCGATCGTCCTGCTGTTCCAGATCTGGACCGGCGGCCTGACGCTGACGTCCGGCAACCTGATCGCGGTGGTCAGCCAGTACTCCTACATCCTGATCCTGGCCGTCGGCATGCTGATGGTGATCGTCGCCGGACACATCGACCTCTCGGTCGGCTCCGTCGCGGCGTTCACCGGCATCGTGGTCGCCAAGGCGATGCAGGAGCACTCGCTGCCGTGGCCGGTGGGCATCCTGCTCGGCCTGCTCGTGGGCGCGGCGATCGGCGCCTGGCAGGGATTCTGGGTCGCCTATGTCGGGGTGCCGGCGTTCATCGTGACCCTCGCCGGGATGATGCTGTTCCGCGGCGGCAACCAGTACATCGGCAACGCCGACACGGTGCCGGTGCCCGCGGGCTTCCGCAAGATCGGTGCCGGCTTCCTGCCCGAGGTCGGACCGGACAGCGGATACAACAACCTGACACTGCTGCTCGGCCTGGCCGCCTGCGCCGGGGTGGTGTGGCGCGAGTGGAAGGCGCGGCAGACCCGGCGCGAGATGAACGCCGACGCGGCCCCCATGTGGATCACCCTGCTGCGGCTGGCCGTGATGCTGGGCGTCATCGTCTTCGCGACACTGCGCTTCGCGGGCGGCCGTATCGGCACCAGCCTGCCGATCTCGGGCATCATCCTGATCGTCCTGGTGCTCCTCTACTCGTTCTACACCCGCAACACCATCGGCGGCCGGCACATCTACGCCGTCGGCGGCAACGCCCGCGCGGCCGAGCTGTCGGGTGTGAAGCTGAAGCGGGTCAACTTCATGGTCATGATGAACATGTCGGTCCTGGCCGCCCTGGCCGGCATGATCTTCGTCGCGCGGTCCGCGGCCTCCGGACCACAGGACGGCCTGAGCTGGGAACTCGACGCCATCGCAGCGGTCTTCATCGGCGGTGCGGCCGTCTCCGGCGGCCTCGGCACCATCAGCGGCTCGATCGTCGGCGGCCTCGTCATGGCCCTGCTCAACAACGGTCTGCAACTCCAGGGCGTCGGCTCCGACATGGTCCAGATCATCAAGGGCCTGGTCCTCCTCCTCGCCGTCGCGTTCGACGTCTACAGCAAGCGCCAGGGACGCTTCTCGATCATCGGAACGCTGATGCGTCCGTTCCGCCAGGAACAGCCGGCCAACCCGGTCGAACCCCCGGCTCCCAGCTCCGACCCGGACAAGGCCCCGGTCGCCGGCTGACAGCACGACTCCGCTCACGGGACGGGCGTAACGACGCCACCCACAGCGGCGCACTCCGCCACGCACGACACTCCAGCAGCACAGCAAGAAGGGCTCATCACACCATGCGCAGAATCATCACCCGAAGCATCGCCGCGGTCGGCGCCGTCGCACTGCTCGCCCTGGGCACGGCCTGCTCCAACGAGCGTGAGGGCTCCACCAGCAGCGGTGGCGGCAAGGGCGGCTTCGCCAAGGACTCCCTGATCGGCGTCGCGCTGCCGGCGAAGACCTCGGAGAACTGGGTGCTCGCCGGCGACCTGTTCACCAACGGCCTCAAGAAGGCGGGCTTCAAGGCCGACGTTCAGTACGCGGGCGCCTCCACCTCCGTCGCCGACCAGCAGGCTCAGATCGCCTCCATGGTCACCAAGGGCGCGAAGGTGATCGTCATCGGTGCGACCGACGCCTCGCAGCTCTCCACCCAGGTGGCCCAGGCCAAGCAGGCCGGCGCGACCGTCATCGCCTACGACCGCCTCATCACCAACACCCCTGACGTCAACTACTACGTCGCGTTCGACAACTACAAGGTCGGTCAGCTGCAGGGGCAGGCTCTGCTGGACGGCATGAAGGCGAAGAAGCCGAAGGGCCCGTGGACGATCGAGCTGTTCTCCGGCTCCCCGGACGACAACAACTCCAAGGTGTTCTTCGACGGCGCGATGAGCGTGCTCAAGCCCCTCATCGACAAGGGTGACATCGTTGTCGGATCCGGACAGAAGGACATCAAGCAGACCGCGATCCAGGGGTGGAAGGCCGAGAACGCGCAGCAGCGCATGGACTCGCTGCTCACCTCGACCTACCACGGCGCCAAGAAGCTCGACGGCGTCCTGTCGCCGAACGACACCCTCGCCCGCGCGATCATCACGTCGGTGAAGGGCGCCGGCAAGCCCGTGCCGATCGTCACCGGCCAGGACTCCGAGGTCGAGTCGGTCAAGTCGATCATGGCGGGTGAGCAGTACTCGACCATCAACAAGGACACCCGCAAGCTGGTCGCCGAGACCGTCGGCATGGTCGAGGCCCTGCAGAAGGGCGACAAGCCGAAGATCAACGACACCAAGTCGTACAACAACGGCACGAAGGTCGTCCCCGCCTACCTCCTTCCGCCCGTCATCGTGACCAAGGAGAACGCGGCCGAGGCCTACGCCAACGACCCCAAGCTGGCCCCTCTCACCAAGTAGCACCAGCCACGCCTGCCGCGCGCCCCGCCGGTTGACCCGGGGCGCGCGGCGGCATGTCCTCCGGGCGCCCCCGAACTCTTCCCCCTGAGCCTCATCGTCCGGCTACGGGCAGTCCGGCGGCCAACTGCGGCCAGGTGGCAGCGCACTGAGGTGGCCTGTGGCTTTGGGTCTGACGCGCGCAGTCGGGCGGCTGCTCGTCCTGAGCCCCTTTTGACCTGGGGGAATTCGGCAAAAGGGGCAAAGTGGAGCATTCCTGGCGGGGATTCGGGTAGCGGGAGGTGAAAGCCACTCCAGGGAGGAGGCGCGTCCCATGACGCCGACTCAGGATGTCGTCGAGATGATCCTCAAGGATCACCGGACGATGGAAGATCTGCTTCGCCTGATGCGCAGCACGGAGGCTGATCGCCAGACCGCGCTTCATGACTTCGCACACCTGATGATCGCCCACGGTGAGGCCGAGAGAGCCTCGGTGCACCCCGTCCTCGTTTCCTTCGAGGACGCCGACACCGTCGAGCACATCGAGACCGCACACCAGGAAGCCGTCAAGGTCCTCTTCGCGCTCCTGCAGGTGCAGGAGATCGGCTCCGTCGAATGGGAGTGGAGGCTGCAGCAGTTGGCCTCGCTCACCGCCCGCCACACGGACGAGGAGGAGCGCACCCTCGTCAACCGGGTGCGGGAGAGCCTCAGTCGCCCATGCCGGGAGGAACTCGGCGCCGGCTTCGCCAGGACGGAAGCCGACCTGCTGGCTGCGCGGTGCGGCAGCGTTGCCAACGTGCACCGCATGGTGCACGCCTCCGCTCCCGCGTGATGCCCCCGTCCGCGTCGCGAAGACCCGACGGCCGGGCGATCCGGACCACCGCGGACAAGAGATCCACGACGGGAGCCGTCATGGACCGGAGCCTGGACACCCTTCTCGCCCGGGTGGCCCACCGCGCGGGCTTGACAGGCTCCGACATCAATCCTCGGGGTTGAGCTCCGCGTACACCAGTTCCACCAACTCGTCGGCCTCGTGCGTAAGGCGGTTGTCGGGAACCTCGTAGTACCCACCCAGGGTGGCGATCACGTCCCTCTGCGAGTCGTCGTACTCGTGGACACGGTCTTCCCGCTCCTTGGAGGTCTTGGGGTCGGGGATCTGCCACCACCACACCGTGTCCCGGATCTCGTCCTTCGACAGGGGCCCTGCCAGGATGATGTCCCTGCCCTGGACCTTCCCCGTGATCCTGGCGGAGTTCGCGTCGGTAGCCATGTGCCATGAGTCCTTTCACCGGTCGGGTCGCCGTCAGCGCCTCGTTCTGATCAGGACTGCGGCTACCCGCCGGATGGCAATTCGCACGGTCCGGACCCGTCAGTCACCGGAACCGGTGAGTCACAGCCCGGCGGCCGGTGGGCCGCGCCGCCGATCCGGGCAGGCGTGTTTCAGTCCGCCGCCCGGCCGTCGACGGGGATACCCAGTCGGTCGGCCACGGTGGTGAGGGCTGTTCCCAGGGGGAGTGCGACCCGGGTCAGGGCGTGCCGGTCGCCCCTGGTCGGGTCCCGGTTGACGATCAGTACCGGCTTCGCCGCCTGGGCCGCCTGCCGGACGAACCGGAGTCCGGACATCACCGTCAGTGAGGATCCCAGGACCAGCAGTGAGGTCGCTTCACGGACCAGCTCGCGACAGTGCTCGACCCGCCGCGGCGGAACGGCTTCGCCGAAGAACACCACGTCCGGTTTGAGGATGCCGCCGCAGACGGCGCAGGGCACGACACGGAAGTCCCCGACCTGTGTGTCGGTGAGGTCGGCGTCCCCGTCCGGGTTGATGCCCGCGGCCACCGGCTCGAAGCCCGGATTGGCCGCCTCCAGCCGCTGGGCGAGTTCGCGACGCGGGCTGAAGGCGCCGCAGGAAAGGCAGACGACCCGGTCCAGGCTTCCGTGGAGCTCCACGACACTCCCGCTGCCGGCCGCCTGGTGCAGGCCGTCGACGTTCTGGGTGATCACGCCCGAGAGCAGGCCCCGCCGTCCGAAAGCGGCCACGGCGCGGTGCCCGGCGTTGGGGCGGGCCCGGCCGAAGGTGCGCCAGCCGAGGTGGCTGCGCGCCCAGTACCGGCGCCGGGCCTGGGCGCTGGCGGTGAAGTCCTGGTAGGTCATCGGGGTGTGCCGGCTCAGGCTCCCGCCCTCGCCCCGGTAGTCGGGGATTCCCGATTCCGTGGAGATGCCCGCCCCGCTGAGCACCAGCACACCGCCGGCGCTCAGCGCGTCGGCGACCGGCTCGAGGTCCGTGGTGCCCGGCGGCAGGTCCTCGGCAGGGGTCCAGCTGAGAGTGGGGCGCATGCGCATGCCATCAGGGTACGAAACAGGCCGCCACGAACTGATGCCCCCGTCGATGACCCTGTCGGCGTCGATGACCCCGCCGGCCGGATGTGGTCATGTGCTGGCCGTCTACCGGCCGGCCGGGACAAGAGGTTCGGCATCGGATTGAGGCCGGGCCGCGCGGGCACACGCATCCAGGATGGTGGAGGCCTTGCCGCGGGGCGGCCGGGCGGCAGGAGGGGGGAGGTGGGTGCGGATGGCGGACCGATCGACGCCGGCGCCGAAGCGACGGGCCCGTACGGTGGACGCCGGTGGCGCCCAGACACCGCCGTTGCGGCCCGGCGGCTACGATCCGGCCGACTACGCCGCGTGTGTGGTGCTCAGCGCCGGGGAGGCCAAAGTGCCGCCCCTGCTGGTGATGACCGTGCTCCACAACGAGGCTTACAAGCCGCACCATCCGCTGCTGGAGCGGCTGTGGCAGTGGTGGAAGCCCGGGGCGTCCTTCGGAGTGGCCAACATGCACCGTGCGACGTTCGAGCAGGTCCGGCGGGCCCACGGCCTGCCGGGGCGGTGGCAGGACCTTCGTGACGATCCCGCGTTCGCCATCCGTGTGGCGGCCTTGCACCTGAAGGACCTCGACCGGAGCCTTCCGGAGCGGCACGCGCGTCGCTACACCCGTGACGAACTCCTCGCTCTGGGCTACAACGCGGGCGAACGCAACATGCGGGCGTTCGCCCGGGGTGTCCCGCCGGGCCCGATGGCACGGTCGTACCTGCGCCGTTTCCGGGGCTACCGGAGCCGGGCCGCCGCGGTCCTGGCGGACGGCGGCGGGCCGCGCGACGCCGTGGCTGGTTGAGCCCCACGTGTACGGGACCCGCTCCCACGCGTCCGGATCGTATGCGGGCGGCAGAGCGGTGCCGTCCTCACGCCGGTTTCTCAGAGGCGTGGCGCCCTGCCGCCCGTGGGCGCGTGCTAACTGGTGGGGACGGTGTCCTCGAAGGCGGTGCCCGCTGTGCGGTAGGCGTTCACCTTGGCGGACACCTGAGCGGGGGTCAGGACCTGGTCCTTGACGTGGAGGACGTAGTCGACCTGCTCGTCGTAGGCGCGGGGGGTGGTGCTGGTCTGGCCCGTGAGGTCGATCAGCCACTGGTTGAAGTTGATGGACATGGGGCGTTCGGGCAGGTAGGCGGCGTCGTGGCTGCCGAAGAGCTGTCCGTCGATGTAGTACTTGATGCTGCTGTTGTCGATGGTCAGCACCAGATCGTGCCAGCCGTCGTAGCTCTGCCGGGACTCGGTGTGCTGGTTGACGGCCTGCCACGGGTCGGGGTTGTAGGTCTCCCAGGACGTCGTGTAGAGGATGCCGGAGGACTCACCCCAGCCGCCGTTGGGCAGGTACTCGAAGTCGTATTCCGAGTAGTCGTCCGCCATGGGCGCCGTGAGGTCGTTGATGGTGAAGAAGGTCTGCACGAGGTGGTCCCCGTCGGGACCGGACACCGGCGTGTCGGCGAACTTCACCCGGGCGGCGTAGGTGCCGTTCCTGAACTTCGTCGCCTTGGTGAGGACTTCGGTCTGCTTGGTGCTCTCCGCCGTGCCCGCTGTCGAAGTCCGCAGGTTCATCGCGGAGTTGCCGCCGGTGGTGGCGAAGGTGACGTCCTCCGGGGACCAGGCGGCGCCGGGCACGCCCGGCCCGCCCGCATTGCTGCGCACGTTCCAGCCGTTCGCCGAGAGCTTCGGATCGCTGGAGCTGGTGTAGTTGAAGTCGTCGAACAGGCTCTGTCCTCCGGCAGGAGGGTCGGTCGGCGGGTCGGTGGGAGGATCGGACGGATCGTTGCCCTCGGGTGCCGTGCCCCATACCGTGCTGCCGGACCACTGGGCGGTGACCTTGGGCCAGTTCGCGTACGAAGTCTGGGAGGCGCCGAAGGAGTAGTCGTCGCTCTGGTTGAGCGGCTGCCAGTCGGAGCGGTAGAAGCGCAGTTGCATGTCCCCGGTGTCGGAGCCGGGAGCGAGGCTGCCCGCGCCCGAGGTGAAGCCGATGTCGAGATAGCGGTCGGCAGTGGCTGTGGGGTGGGCCGGAGTGCCGAAGGTGCCGGTGACGTTGGCGCACCCCTTCACCGCCCAGGAACAGGCGAAGCGGTAACCGGCGCTGCCGGCGTCGGCCTTGAAGTAGTAGCGCACCTTGACGTCCGACAGCTGGATGGCGGCGGCCCCGGTGTTCTTGACCTTGAACCAGGGTTCCGCCTGGTCCGCCGTCGCGCCGGTGGCGCTGGTTCGGTACTGGACAGTCACCGGTTCGCCGACGGCGCCGGCCGTGCCGGACAGAGCGACGAGACCGGAAGTCCCGGCGGCCATTGCCACGGCTGCGGCTACCGCCACGCGCCATCTGCTGGGGACAGTTCGGGGTTTCATGGGGGTCCTTCCGAACGGGGGCTGATCTGCGGCGTGTTCCGTGCGGGGCGGGGCGGGGCTGTGGTGCGGCTCGCGGGCGGCGACCGACCGTGGGCGTGCCGTGTGCGCAGCGTGCCCCGCAGACGCTGTACGGCGGTGCGAACAGGACGCACGGCATCAGACGCCGCGGTTCCCGGTTCCGCGCCGACGCTCGGGCCGGTGTCGGCATCGAGGGTGAAGCGGCCGGCCCTGACCGGGCTTTCGCAGGTCGGGACGCGGGCGAGGAATGCTGCGGGCTCACACCTGTCTCCGGAGGTCGCGTGGGGGAGCGAGGGAGCTGCCGGCCCTGGGCCGGGCCGGCGGTGAAACCAGGGGTGACGCGGTGCCGGGGCAGCGTCCACCACCCCTGCGGGTGTGCCTGTGAGCATGCGGAGCTTCGCGGACGCCCCCGGCCGTAGGGCACTTGGAGACTTGACCAGTTGGGCAACTGGTAAAGTCACCTCTTCCTGGTCGTTGAAGGTGGCATAGACCAATAGAGGCGTCAACCCCTCATGGCATATTGCCTTTTGGCGTGGTCCGGCACCCCACGGGCTTCCCCGTACGGGACGCGAAGTGGCTAGACTGCACCTGACCAGTACGCGACCAGTGGTAAGGGCCAATGGCCCCCACGGTGGGGCGGGGACGGCACATGAACGCTGACGAATCGGGAGCCGTCCTGAAACGCGAACGCGTCAGGGATCACATCCTCGAACTGATCGAATCCCTCAACCCGGGTGACGCCATCCCGTCCGAGCGTTCCCTGTGCGCCACCCTGCACGTCTCCCGGCCGACACTGCGGGCGGCCGTCGGCGAACTCGTCGCGGCGGGCCTGCTGGTGCGCGAACACGGCCGCGGGATGTTCGTGGCACCCGCGAAGATCACGCAGGAACTCGTCTCCGACCACCACGCAGCCGTCCTCCCACAGGCATCCGGCACCTGGTCGAGCCGACTGCTGGAATTCACCACCATCGCGGCCGGTGCCCGGGTGGGACGCAAACTGCACCTGTCACCCGCGGCCGACATCGTCTACGTGGCCCGGCTACGGCTCGTCGACGGCGCCCCGATGGCCATCGAGCACCTGCACATCCCCGCGGCCCTCGTGCCCGCACTCACCGCCGAGGAACTCGAGTCCGGAGACCTTTACGAACACCTCCGCGACCGCCACGGAGTCCAGGTCGGCGAAGCCACCCAGACGATCGAACCCACGGTCGTCAGCCAGGCCGAAGCCGGACTCCTCACCGTCCCGCACCTGTCACCCGCCCTGCTCTTCGAGCGCCTCACCTGCGACACCGGCAAAAGACCGGTCGAATACGTCCACTCCTTGTACCGCGGCGACCGCTACCGCATCGTCTCCCGCCTGGCCCTGGGACCGGCCGCCACCCACGAGCCCACACCACCCACCGGCCACATACCGGGACTACCGAACCGGATCAGCGGGCGGGGTTGACGGTGTCTCGAGGAGGTGGCCCCAGCCTTGCGAATACACGGCCGCCGCATTGCCGCTTCAGCACGCGGACGCGATGAGCATCAGCCGGAGGCCACAGTCGAGGGCCGCGGTGCTGACCCAAGCAGACGCGCACGACCGTCCGCGGCCGCGCACCAGGCAGCATGTATTACGAGGTGAGGGCCCGTTGAAGTGCCCTGTTGACGCGCTCCGAGTGATCCGGGAGGTGCCCGGCGGTCCAGAGCGTGGCCAGACGGAGGAAGTCGGCCAGTTCGCGCTCCGCGCCTTCCAGCAGGTGGCGAAGTTCGCCTGCGGGCAGGTCGATGCACGGGCTGCCGTCCGTGTCCCCGTCGACGGTCAGGCGGACGGTGGCACCCCTGCGTTCGGCGGTGGGGGAGGGGTTGTGACCGAACCCGACGGCGATGTCCTCGTTGTCGAGGACTTCCCACCAGTCGCCTCGGTCCTCCAGCCCGTTGCAGCAGCCTGGCACCAGACGCGTGCCGGTTGAGGTGTCGGTCACCTGAAAGCCGCCCGAGGCAAACAGCGGGTCCGACGTCAGCAGGCCATGAAGGAAGCTGCCGAGCCGGTCGTCGGGCCGAGGCGGACGGTCGTCTCCGGGATCGATGTCATTGCAGGAGGCCAGCGCCATCACCGCTGTGCCGACCTCGTTCGGTGTCAGCGCACCGCTGAGCGGCAGGAAGCTGTAGGGCGCGACTCCTGCGATCGGCCAGAGGTCGAATCCCTCATACGGAGGGATCTCGAGTACGGGCTGGACGGTGATCACCCACGGATGATGCCGCAGGACCGCCCGCGGCGCACCTCGAATCCGGCGCCGGCCCGGCACCCCGTGGCTGCGCAGGAACGACCAGAAGCGAATGTGGACGTACGGGCCTTCTGCCTTTCATCGCCGCGCGGCGGTCAACCGCGTCCAGTGACAGGCACAGCCTGTTCGTACTGCCCATGAGACGAGGTTCGCGAAGGTCAGCCGCCGGGGTCGCGTCGCGGCCGGGCACGTCACGACCTGCGCAGCGAAGCGGCGACCGCACCGCGGGCACCTTGGCTGCCGTCTGCGATCCCGCCGTGCCGGCGGCGAGTACGTGGCCACGGCAGAGACGCCTCGAGTGAGCCGATCGATGCCCTAGCCGTCCTCAGCCGTCCTCCGTTGGATGGCCGGTTGCCGTCTGCAGCGGCCGCTCATCTCGCACCGCTGGTTGATCGTCGGTGCCGTGCCGGTGGCGGTTGGGCCACCAGACGGGCGGTCCGATGTCCCGTACCAGGGCGGGTACCAGCAAGGACCGTACGACGATGGTGTCGAGCAGGACGCCGAAGGCGACGATGAAGGCGATCTGGGCGAGGAAGGCGAGGGGGATCACGATGAGCGCCGCGAAGGTCGCCGCCAGGACGACCCCCGCGGAGGTGATGACTCCTCCGGTGGCGATCAGTCCGCGCAGCACGCCCTGGCGAGTGCCGAGACGCAGGGTTTCCTCGCGTACGCGTGACATGAGGAAGATGTTGTAGTCGACGCCGAGGGCGACGAGGAAGACGAATCCGTAGAGCGGCACCGAGGCGTCGGTGCCGGAGAAACCGAAGCCGTGCCGGAACACCAGGCCGGCGATGCCGAGCGTCGCCAGGTAGTTGAGCGCGACGGTCGCGACGAGCAGGACGGGCAGCAGCACGGAGCGCAGGAGTACGACGAGGATGACCAGGATGATCGCCAGTACGACGGGGGCGATCAGGGTCCGATCGTGCTGGGCTGTGCGCTGGGTGTCGTACTGCTGTGCGGTGTAGCCGCCGACGAGTGCGTCCGCGCCGGTTGTCCGCAGTCCGTCCCGCAGGCGTTGCACGGTCTGCTTCGCCCGGTCACTGTCGGGGGCGTCGGTCAGAACGGCGTCGATGCGGACGCGGCCGTCCACCGTGAGCGGGGTTCCGCCCGGCCGACCGGAGGCACTGACGGCCTGCGCTCCGGCCACACCGGGGGTCGCGGCCGCCGTTCGTGTCACCTGGGCGCGCTGTGCGGCATCGGCGATGATCACTACTGGCTGGCCGGAACCGCCGGGGAAATGCCTGCTGAGGGTTTGCTGCGCCGAGACGGAAGGGGCGTCGTTGACGAACAGTTCGTCCAGTGGCACGCCCTTCGACCGAAGGGCGGGAAAGAAGGCCGCACCTGCGACGAGTACGGCAAGGGTTCCCAGCCACAGCAGCCGGGGCCGGGTGTCGACCCAGCGCGCCACGCGCCGCCACAGCCCGTGCCCGCCGGTGTCCGCGTCGGCGGGCACGGGTTTGGCCGGCCAGAAGGCGGCGCGGCCCAGGAGAGCGAGCACTGCGGGCAGGAAGGTCACCGTGGTCAGTACGGCACAGACGATGCCGATCGCCCCGACGGGTCCCAGTGCCTGATTGTTCGTGAGGTCGCTGATCAGCAGGGCGAGCAGCCCCAGGGCGACGGTCGCGGCGCTGGCCGTGATCGCTCCCAGGGAGCCACGCAGCGCGGCCCAGCATGCGGCGGTGCGATCGGTGCGGTGGGTGAGTTCCTCGCGGAAACGGGCGGTCAGCAGCAGGGCGTAGTCGGTGGCCGCACCGATCACCAGGATGGACAGGATGCCCTGGACCTGACCGTCGACGCGGACGATGCCATGGTCGGCGAGCACGTACACGATCGCGCAGGCGACACCGAGCGCGAACACCGCACTGAGGATGATCGTGAAGGGAAGGAGCACGCTGCGGTAGACGAGCAGCAGGATGATCAGAACCGTCGCCAGGGCCACGCCCAGCAGAATCCCGTCGATGCCGGAAAAGGCGTCCGTGAGATCGGCCTGCGTCGCTGCCGGGCCGGCGATCTGCACGCGCGTACCGGCTACGCCGGCGGCGGCCCGCTTCACCTCGTCGAGCGTGTGGGTGAGTTGCTTGCCCAGGTCCGGACGAAGAGGTATCACGCCCTCCAGCGCCTCGCCGTCCCTCGAGCGCAGCGCCGGTGAGGGCTTGCCCTCCACACCGTGCGCGTGAGCCAGCGACCCCAGCACCCGGTTGGCGGCGGTCTGCTGGGCCGGGGTGACACCAGCGCCTTCCCCGGCGGTCCAGATGACGATGGCGGGGAGGGTCTCCCGCTGGTCGAAGAGCTTCTGCTGGTCGACGACCTTCGTGGACTCGGCGCTTTGCGGCAGGAAGGCGGCCCGGTCGTTGGTCGACACGTCGCCGAGCCTGCCCGCGTAGGAGCCGAGCGCTCCGCCCAGGCCGAGCCAGACGACCACAAGAAGCAGAGGGACCAGCCGGCGTGCTGATCGTTGCGCGATGTTCATCGACTCCCCGTGGAGGGCGCGGGCGGACAACAACTAACTCAATCCCAAAGTATCTCAATGATTGAGAGATATCAGAGATAATATCCTAGGGGCATGGAGCACGACAGCACGGAGAGCCCCGAGGGCGCCGCCAGTGACCTTCAGGCCTACGCCGTCCTGTTGCGCACGCTGAACAGCGAGTTCAACCGCATCGCCCACACCTTCGCCCAGGCCCATCAGCTGCACGCCACGGACGTGCACGCCCTGGCCGCCATCCTGGACGCCTCGGTCACCGACGGGCGGCCCATGACTCCCTCACGGCTGCGTGAGCGCCTCAACCTCACCTCGGGAGCCGTCAGCGCCTGTCTCGACCGCCTGGAACGCGCCGGCCACATCAGCCGTACCAGGGACGACACGGACCGCAGAGTGGTGCACCTGCACTACAACCCGGCTGCCCGTGCACTCGCTCGCAGGTACTTCAGCCCACTCGCACGCAGTACCGAGGCGGCCCGGCAGCGTTTCACACCCGAGCAGCTCGAGACGATCGCGGAGTTCCTCCGAACGCTCAACCGCGAACTGGCTCAAGAGCATTGAGGCTGCTTGCCTGGGCCGTTCCGGGCCCAAAGGACGGCGGCCCGGACGCCCACTGCCTCGATGGCGGCCGGGGAACCGCTGCCGAGCGCGTCGGTCTTCAGGCCGAGGCATGCCACGGGTGAAGCCGACCTCGACGGCGCACAGGGCGCCGCCCGCCGGGCACAGCCGCGGATCCCAGTAGGCCGTGGCCCCGATCGCTCGTCCGACTCTCGCTCCACCTGCGCGTAGGGAGCCGGCCCTCCGGCGGCGGCACGGGCGAGTCGGGCATCGGGGTATTCCTCGGCCTCGGCTGCCGCAGGCACCCACGGGAACCGGTACGAGCTTCGGTCCTCCTCCTCTGCCGCGACGGTCAAGTCCGCCGCATGGCGGTGCTCCAGAGGCTCCAGGTTACGAGCGTGTCGTCCAGAACCGGTGCCTCCGACGTGGCTGAGCGATCTCGGGGACCGGGTGGCGAGCCGCGCTCACTCGGTCCGGCCGACGTGCCGGCCCGGCCGCTGGACTTCGGTCCGGTGACCGGTGACCGGTGTCCAGCGCAAGGCCGGCCTTCGGGGGTGCTACGGCGCCACGACGTTCAGTCGCGTCCGCGTCCCTCTTCCAGGCGGTCGAGTACGGCATCGGCCATGGCCTGTTCACCCTTGGCGTTGGGATGCGCGGGGGCTGCGGGCGAGGCCGGCTGCAGGGGTTCGATCCAGCGGTCGGCGGGGGCCTTGCACATGTCGTGGCCGACGGTGGGGCCGTAGGTGTCGACGTACTCCGCGTGGTTCCATGCGGCGACCAGGCGGAGCATGAGGTTCAGCCGCTTCTCGGTGTCCCGAAGATAGGGGAAGTCCTTCGCCGCGAAGGGCACCGAGGGGGCGCAGCCGCTGCCGTCGTCGGGCAGCAGGTCCGGGTAGCCGACGACGAGCAGCCGGGCGTGCGGCGCCCTGGCGTGCACGGCGCGCAGCACACGATCGACCTTCGGCGCGGTCTGCGCGATGTTCAGGATCAACTGGTCGAACCCGGAGGAGTCGTAGTAGCGCTGGCAGGGGTTCCCGGTGGGGTCCTGGGCGCCGACCCGCGCGCACGTACCGATGATGGATCCGAAACCGACGTCATTGCCGCCGATCTGGACCGTCACCAGATCCGTGTCCTTCCGCACCACGTCCAGTTGGGGACCGTTGGTGCCCTGTGCCTTCCACATCTCCGCGGTGGTGGCTCCGGCGCAGCTCACGTCCTTGAACGTGGTCACATCCTTGTCCGCGGCCACGACCGAGGGATAATTGTGGTCGGAGCGCGCGCAGTTGGCGTCGACCTGCTGCGGGATGGCGGGGCCCGAGGTGTAGGAGTCCCCGAGCGATACGTAGTGCGTGTCGCGTCCGTGTCCGGATCCGTGTGCGGCGGCCGGTACGGCGGACGCGGCGACGAGGGTGCAGCCACCGAGTGCCGCCCCCACCGCGACCGGCCAGCGCCGGCGTCTCGCAGCTTCGCCCGGATGTGTGTCGTTCACCATGAGAGTCCTCCCCCTGGGCCGGAACGTCGCGCGGAGCCGGCATCGAGCCACTCGCGCGTTCGACCACGTCTGTATACCGTTCGGTATGTCCCGGGGGCCAGAGGCGGGAAGCGAGAAGCCGCACGGGAAGGGTGTGGGGTGAACGCCGGGCACCGGTGCGTATCACCCCACGAGCCCGCGCGCCGGACGGCGGGCCAGGTCGGCGCGCGACCTCACCCCCAACTTGCTCTGTATGCCGGTGAGACGAGCCTCGATCGTCTGGTGGGACAGGAACCGGGACGCGGCGGCCTCGACACGGCTCAGGCCCTGGCCGAGGGTCCGTGCCACCGGGAACTCCTGCGGCGTGAGCGCGTGAGCAGCCTCCGCCTCCCCCGCCCGGAGGCATCGGGCCGCCGGCAGGTGATGTTCGAATGGTGCGAGGCGCCGGTCACCGGTCCGCACCCGGGTGTCCACGCGGAACACTCCGGCTCGGCCCTTTGCGTCACGACTTCTTCCTGTTCGATCCTACGAACTTGCCGCCCAGGGGTTCCCGTCGAGCGTCTGATAGGAAACCTTCCTATCAGAACAGTACGAAGCAACTAGCCACCCCCCACTTTCAGTTGGAGCCCCTGTGGTGCACCTAGACCGTGAAGCAGCAACCCCCTCCGGTACCTCCCGGAGGAGCTTCGTCGCCCTGACCGGCGCCCTGACCCTCGGCGCTCTCCTGGCCACGCCACGCGCCTCGGCGGTGTCCGCGGCCGCCCCGGGCCTCGACGATCCGGCGAAGAAGGAGATCGCCATGAAACTCGTGTCGAGCGCGGAGAACTCCTCGCTCGACTGGAAGGCGCAGTACAAGTACATCGAGGACATAGGCGACGGCCGCGGCTACACCGCCGGCATCATCGGTTTCTGTTCCGGCACCGGCGACATGCTCGACCTCGTCCAGCTCTACACAGACCGGAAGCCCGGCAACGCCCTCGCCAAGTACCTTCCGGCACTGCGCCGGGTCAACGGAAGCGACTCGCACGACGGACTCGATCCGGACTTCCCCAAGGACTGGCGCAAGGCCGCCCAGGACACGGCGTTCCAGCAGGCCCAGAACGACGAGCGCGACCGCGTCTACTTCAACCCCGCGGTGCGCCGGGGCAAGGCCGACGGGCTGCGCGCGCTCGGCCAGTTCACGTACTACGACGCCATCGTCATGCACGGCGACGGCGACGACCCCACGAGTTTCAGCAACATCCGCAAGCGGGCCCTGCGCAAGGCCAAGCCGCCGGCCCAGGGAGGCGACGAGACGACGTATCTCAACGCCTTCCTCGACGCCCGGGTGTGGGCCATGAAGCAGGAGGAGGCCCACAGCGACACCAGCAGGGTCGACACCGAACAGCGCGTCTTCCTGCGCAAGGGCAACCTCGACCTCAACCCGCCGCTGGACTGGAAAGTGTACGGAGACAGTTATCACATCAGCTGACCGCGAAGGTGTGAGCCGGGTGTGAGGTGCCGGCGTAGCCCGAACCGCCTTCGGGACGCGTCGGCGCCTCGCCCGCTCCGGCGCCGCGGTCGGCGCTTCGCGTTCGTACAATTTTGCGCCCGTTCCCGATCGGCTGTTCGGGTGGGTTCTCCGGTGCGGGCCAGGCGTGCGGACGATGTTCGTCGGCAGGGGTGTGATGTTTCGCAAAACGCCGGAATGAACGGAAGCGAACGGGCAACGTTCCCTTTCATGCCCCGCACGAACATCCCCCGGCAGGTGACGCGATGACGACGGCGACCGAAGTGTCCCGGACACCGTCCACCAGTGCCACCCCGAACGCCGCCAAGAGACCCGCGTCCGCCCCGGCGCCCGCGCTGCCGTCCCTCACCGGACTGAGATGGGTGGCCGCGCTGCTGGTCTTCGGACTGCACGTGAACAACTTCGGCTACTTCGGAGGCACCGCCGGCCGCATCGTGACCTGGGGACTGGGGGCCGGTGGTGCCGGCGTCTCGTTCTTCTTCATCCTGTCCGGGTTCGTGCTCACCTGGTCCGCGCGGCCGAACGACCGCGCGATCGCCTTCTGGCGCCGCCGTATCGCCCGCGTCTACCCCGTCCACCTGGTCACCGCCGCGATCGCGCTGCTCATGGCGTACACGCTGACCCGTCTGCCGAAGCCCACCCTGGCCCAGGCCCTGGCCAATCTGCTGCTGGTGCACTCCTGGTGGCGCCCGTGGTGGCAGACGCTGGACCCGGTCAGCTGGTCGCTGGCCTGCGAGGCGTTCTTCTACGCCGTCTTTCCGCTGCTGGCACTCCTGCTGCGCCGGCTCGGTCCCCGCGGGTCGGCGGCACTGGCCGGAGCCTCGGCGCTTGCCGTGCTGGTCCTGGCCTGGGCCGAGGCGCACCACTGGGCCAGTCAGCCGATCAGTTCCTTCCCCGCCGCCCGTCTGCCCGAGTTCGTCCTCGGCGCGGCCATCGCGCGCCTGGTCATCCTGGACCGGTGGCGCGGACCCGGGACGGAAGCCTCCCTGGCCCTGGCGATCATCGGATACTTCCTCGTTCCGCAGGTCACCGTCGGATACCCGGCCACCGCATGCACCATCGCGGGCTTCGCCCTGCTCATCCCGGCGGTGACCGTGGCGGACCTGAACGGCCTGC
The DNA here is from genome assembly GCF_042741275.1 of Streptomyces sp. NPDC058964. Lineage (NCBI taxonomy): Bacteria > Bacillati > Actinomycetota > Actinomycetes > Kitasatosporales > Streptomycetaceae > Streptomyces > Streptomyces sp. NPDC058964. The sequence continues at coordinate 21,389 of NZ_JBHYKH010000010.1, read as the reverse complement.
CCTCGCTGTGGCGCCACCGGCGGCTGGTGCGGCTGGGAGAACTCTCGTTCGCCTTCTACATGGCCCACCTGCTGGTCCTGCGGTCCGCCATCGGTCTGCTCGGTGTCCGCCCCCACTTCGACCTGCTCGTCGGCCTGGCCGTCACCGCCGGCACCTTCACGGTCTCCCTCGGCCTGTCCTGGGTCCTGTACGAGGCGGTGGAACGACCCGCGAGACGTCTGCTGCTGCCCAGACCCGCTCCGCGCGGCACCTGTGAGACCCGGGCCGCCAAGGCAACCGACTGACGGGTCACGTGGGAGGCCGGTTCCGGCCGCCGGTCGTGACGTGCGCGTCGGACGGGGCGGTGAGCCGGCCGTCCGGCTTCCCTCGTCGGCGAGGGCGAGGGTGTCGGCGCCGGTCCTGACCAGGGTGTGGACGTTGCCGCGCACACGGACCACCCCGGCGGACGGGCCGGAGGGCTTGCTGGTGGTCGCCGCCGCTCCTCGAAGGCCGGGTCGGCACCGAACTCGGGCCGCACGGTCTGCAGGGCCGGCGGACGGCCCGACGGCGTCCGGGAGAGGAAGACCTGCCTCTTGCCGCCCTCGCCGAGCCGCGCCGGCGGGGGATGGCCGCCGATGGCGGGTGGATCGGCGGGATCCGGATTCCGCATGCGTATATCCGGGCATTCCCCGCCATGTGCACGAGTTCATCCTATATGGCGTATATACGCCAGAATTGACGGGTCAGTGACCGCCGGAGGGCTGGTCACAGCCGGAGTGGTCGGGGTAGTCGCCGAAGGCGTCGGCCTGGGTGGAGGCGCGGTTCATCTCACCTTCGAGGCACAGGGGATAGGTGTCGACGAGGAAGCCGACACCGGTGGGACCGTTCTGGTACGACCGCACCGTCTCGTCCGGGTAACCGAGCCGGACGAGTGCCGTGCGGGTGCTCTCCGGGTCGAAGTCGCCGCGCTCCCGCAGCGGTTCGAGCGCGGTCTTGATGTGCTCGACGGCGGTGAGCCCGTCGCACCGCCTCTGCCCGTGCAGCGGGAAGGGAACCATGAAGCCGTGGTTCTCGGCGTAGTGGTCGGTGGGCGGCGCGGCCGGGCCCGAGGTGGCCGCGGTCGGCGACGGTATGGGGCTGGGGCTCTCGCCGGGGCACGGGAAGTCGGCCCTCGTGCTCGATGCCGACTTGCCGGTACGGGGTGGCCCGTCCGCGCCGGTGCCGTCGCCCGCCCGGTGCGTTCCGCACCCCGCTGCCAGCACCGCCAGCAACGTCATCGGCAGCATCCCCCGCCGGAACCGCGTTGACTTGATCGTCGTCATGCTCCGATCCTCCCCGGCCTCGCGGCGGCCGTCATGAGTTCTCGTACTCATGTGGGACCCGCGCCCCGGCCGGCCGCGGGAGCCCGCTCCGGGGCCGGCGAATATCCAGGTGACCGCGACCTCGCAGGTCATGACAATGGAGCCGCGAAGCACCGGGTTCCCCGCGCACGCCACACCCGCGGTTCGGTCCGTGTGGCCGGTCGCGCGCGCCCGCGTCACCCAGCACAAGGAAGGCGGCCGCCCGTGACCGTCCAGAACATCGTCCTGTCCGGGATCGTCGGCTCAACCGCATACGGACTGGCCCATGAGGGCTCCGACATCGACCGGCTCGGCGTCTACGCCGTGCCCACCGTGGAACTGCACGGCCTGCACCGGCCGAAGGAATCGCACGTCACCACCCGCCCGGACCGCACCCTGCACGAAGTGGCGAAGTGGTGCCGTCTCGCCCTCGGCGGCAATCCGACCGCGACCGAGCTGGTGTGGCTGCCGGACGAACTGTACGAGGTGCGGACCCCGCTCGGGGACGAGCTGATCGGCATACGGTCCTCGCTGCTGTGCGCGAAGCGTGTCCGGGACGCCTACCTCGGCTATGCCACGCAGCAGTTCCGGCGCCTGGAGGCCCGCGATGCCGGACCGGTCAGCGAGGACGGACGCAGACGCACCGCCAAGCACGCCAGACACCTGAAGCGGTTGTGCCACCAGGGCCTGGAGCTGTACGCCACCGGCCGGCTGACCCTCAGGGTCGAGGACCCGCAGGAGTACCACGACTTCGGCGAGCGAGTGGCCGCCGACGTGGCCGCGGCGCTGCCCGTGCTCCGGGCCTACGAGAGCGCGTTCGACGAGACCGCCCCCGTGCTTCCTGAGCGGCCGGACGAGGCGGCCGCCGAATCCTGGCTGCGCCGTGTGCGCGCCCACCTGTACACGGCGGAAACCGCGGGGAGCTGACCACGGCGTGGCCCGTGCGCTGCGCTGCGGGCCGTCACCGGTGACCGCTGGTCGTCGCCGGTGGCGGTGACGCGGGGGCCTGTTGCAGGGCCGCCAGCAGTTCGTTGCGGCCCGCGAGCAGTTCGGTGAGGATGCGGCGGGCCGCGGCGAGCAGATCGGCGACATCGCCGCCGGCCAGTGCGTAGAGGACCGTGGAGCCCTCCCTGGTCGACACGACGATGCCCGAACGTCTCAGGACCGCCAACTGCTGGGAGAGACTGGACGGTTCGATCTCGATGTCCGCCAGCAGGTCCCGCACGGGGACGGGGCCGTGCTGAAGCAGTTCGAGGACCCTGATGCGCACAGGGTGGCCGAGCATGCGGAAGAACTCCGCCTTGGCCTGGTAGAGGGGGACTTGCATGCGCGTTCGCTCCCTGGCGCGTCGGAGTGGTCGCCGGTCACGCGGCGGCACCTCGAAGGCACCGCCGCGTGACCTGCCCTTCGAAGCCGATCCTTGTCGTCCGGGACCACGCGCATGCACGAGTTGGGGTCTTGCTGATCTAGTGACTTGAAGAAGTCTTCACATTCTGGGCATGCATGGGCCCGGTCTTCGGCCGGTCAGACCTCGAGTTGCTCCTCGACGCGCTTCAGTTGGTGCCGGGCCATCGCGAGATTCGACCGGGCCTTGTCGAGAACGAGGTAGAGGAACAGGCCGTTGCCGTTCCGCCCGGTGACCAGGCGGATGAGGTGGTACTGGCCCTCCAGTGTGATCAGGATGTCCTCGATCTCGCTCTTCAGCCCCAACTGGTCCATCGTGCGTACCTTCGCGCGGATGACGTCGGTGTTGCCGGCCGCGGCGATGTTCAGGTCCAGGTCCTTGCTCCCACCGAGGGTGCCCAGGGCCATCCCGCTGGTGTAGTCGACGAGCGCCGTCCCGAGTGCCCCCTCGACCGAGGCCATCACCTCTTTTAGCGACACTTCCACGCTGGCCATCGTGCCTCCCCTTGATTGTCGGCTGCGGCGGTCCGGCGCACTGCCGGCCCGCCCGGTGGTTGCACCGTAGACAGGCGGGCGCGGCCTGAGGGGGGTGTCTCCAGGAGTGATGTCCGATGCCTCGTTTGTTACGCGCGGCGACGGACTTTTATCACTGGGTGATTGGCTTCGATCGGTGATCGATGATCAGGGCGCGGTGAACAGATTCGGGAAGCGAGGCGCGAGCCAGGGTTTGCGTCCCCAGGTGACGATCTTTCCCTGAGCGATCGCCGACCAGGGGTTGCAACGGCCCAGTGCGACGAGGAGGAAAGTGACGGGGTCGATGAGGATGGTGCAGTCCGGACGTTCGAGAGGTCCGGGAGTCACCGTCACCGCGCCGTCGGCCAGGGCGACGCCGAACGCCGTACCGCCCTTGAGACGGACGGCGTAGCGGGCCGTGAGCCCGGCGGTCGCCGCCGTGTTCGTGACGCGTGGCATCACCGAGAGCATGAACGGCATGCACAGCTCGACCCGGTTGCGGTCGATCATGTGCGGCCGGTTCAGCGCACGAGCCAGGTCGTAGCCGTGGCCCAGCATGTGGGTCAGCAGGTACGACCCGAGGAGCGCCCTGTTCATGGGGCCCAGAGGCGTGACGAGCGGGGGCTCGTCGGCGGTGCCGCCGGTCTGGTCGGTCGCGGCCGAGGCCACGTTGTCCAGGAAGGCGTTGGCCTGGTCGGCGATCACCGCCGCCAGCGGCTCCGCCCGGCGCTCCGCGAAGGCGGCGAGAGACTCCTCGTTGGCCGCGGCCAGACTCTGTGGCGTGCCGTCGCCGTACGGCCGCCGACGCCCGGCCGCGAGGTCGGCCATCAGCTCGTTGGCCAGGGCCAGGTGGGCGGCCGCCTCGCCCAGCGTCCACTCGGATCGCGGTACGGGAATCGCGGTGTCGGGCGCGCCCCGGAGCAGTCCGGCGATGTCGTCGCCGGTCTCACGTATCGCCTGTCCGAGTCCCTCGGGCAGGGGCCCCCTGGTCTCCTGCCGTGCCGTCGGATGCACGCCTGCCGCTCCCATCCTGTCCGCCGCGCCCTTTGCGCAGGTGGCGGGGGTACCCAACCAGACGAGGGGACGCACGACAAGACCCGGCCCACATCGACGAGGAGCGCGCTCGGTGGCCTCGGAGCTGATCGGCCGCCGGGGAGCGAAGAACGTCGAGCTTCGCATGACGCGCGCCACATCCCCACCGGGGAACTCGTCCGGCGGTCGCCCCGACTCCTGAAGCGGTACGGCTCGATCCCGTCGATGCCGTACGGACGTACAGGCGCGCAGACGTGCGGACATGATCTGGAGACGCGGTTGATCGACCAGCCAGGGCAACCCGGCCCCAACGGGGGCTTGCGGAAGCCGACACCCCCGCCCGCCCTGTGCGGGTTCCTGCTGATGCTGGCCCTGCTGTTCACGGTGTCGTACGCGGTGGGCGCCGCGGCCGGACCCGTGGCTCCCGGTATGCACGGCACCGGAACCAGCCGTGGTGGCGGAGGCGACGGCAGCGGTGGGACCGGGGGCATGGACATGGGGGACGGGCACGGGGGAAGCCACTGATGGGCGTGGACTCCGTGGCCGTCCTGGTCACGACCGACCTGACCGTCGGCGGCATGACCTGCGCCGCCTGCGTGAGGCGTGTCGAGAAGAAACTCGGCAGGCTGGACGGGGTCACGGCCACCGTCGATCTGGCCACCGGCCGGGCCCGGGTGAGCCATCCGGCGGACACGGCGCCGGAGGAACTCGTCGCCGCCGTCGAGAGCGCGGGGGGCACGGCCGCTCTCCCCGCGCCGCCCGAGGCGCGACGGAGCCAGGAGGACGAGGGCGCCGAGGACGTGCGGCGGGAGCGGGACCGGCTGCTCGTCACCGCGCTGCTCGCCGTACCGGTGCTCGTTCTGTCGATGGCACCCGGCCTGCAGTTCCGGAACTGGCAGTGGCTGTGCCTCGTGCTCGCCGCGCCGGTCGCGGTGTGGGGTGCGGGGCCGTTCCATCTGCGCGCGCTGCGCGGGCTGCGTCATGCCGCGGCGACCATGGACACGCTGGTGTCGCTGGGTGTGGTGGCGTCGTTCTGCTGGTCGGCGTACGCGCTCTTCCTCGGTGGAGCCGGTGAGCCGGGAATGAGGATGCCGTTCAGCCTGGTGCCCTCGGCGTCGGGGGGCACCACGCACGTCTATCTGGAAGCGACCGTCGGCGTACCGCTGTTCGTGCTGGCGGGGCGGTTCCTGGAGGCGCGGGCCAGGCGCGGGACCGGCGCTGCGCTGCGGTCGCTCGCCCTGCTCGGTGCCAAGGAGGTGTCGGTGCGCGAAGGCGGTACCGAACGACTCGTCCCCATCGAGCGGCTGGAGGTGGGACAGCTCTTCGTCGTACGGCCCGGCGAACGGATCGCCACCGACGGCGACGTGGTGGAAGGCGGCTCGGCGGTGGATCTGTCCCTGGTCACCGGGGAGAGCGAGCCGGTCGAGGCCGGGCCCGGCTCGGCCGTGGTCGGCGGGGCCGTCAACGCCGGCGGGCTGCTGCTGGTGCGCGCCACCGCCGTCGGGGCGGACACCCGGCTGGCCAGGATCACCCGGCTGGTCACCGAGGCGCAGACGGGGAAGGCACGGGCGCAGCGGTTGGCCGACACAGTCGCGGGCGTCTTCGTGCCCGTCGTGCTGGCACTGGCGGTCACGGCGCTCGGGTTCTGGCTCGGCGCGGGCGCGGATCCGCAGGCGGCCGTCACCTCGTGCGTCGCCGTCCTGGTCGTGGCCTGCCCGTGCGCGCTCGGACTGGCCACGCCGACCGCGCTGATGGCCGCCATCGGGCGGGGTGCCGAGCTGGGCGTTCTCGTCGGCGGACCACAGTCCCTCGAGGGGCTTCGGCACATCGGCGTCGTCGTGCTGGACAAGACCGGCACCCTCACCTCCGGCCACATGAGCGTCGTCCGGGTGACGGTCGTGCCCGACGGACTGGGGAAGGAGGCCGTGCTGCGGCTGGCGGGCGCCGTCGAGCAGGGATCGGAGCACCCGGTGGGGCGGGCCGTCGCCGCGTACGCCCGCCGCATGGCGCGGCCCGGGGAGGCGCCGCCCGAGGTGAGCGGCTTCAACTCCGCACCCGGACGAGGGGTCAGCGCTCGCGTGGAGGGTCGGCTGGTCGAAGTGCGTTCCCCGGCCAGCGAGTTGCCGGCCTCGCTGACGGAGGCGCTGTCCGTGGCCGACGCCGCCGCCCGCACGCCGGTGCTGGTGTGGGTCGACGGTGTGGCCGAAGGTCTGATCGAGGTCGGCGACGTGCTACGGCCCGGCGGTTACCGGGCCGTGGACCGGTTGCGCCGCCTGGGAGTGCGGCCGGTGCTCGCCACCGGCGACCGCGAGGCGTCCGCCCAGACCGTCGCCGCCGCCCTGGGGATCGACGAGGTGCACGCGCGTTGCACCCCCGAGGACAAGGCCGGTCTCGTGGGGGACTTGCGACGACAGGGCCACCGCGTCGCGGTCGTCGGCGACGGTGTGAACGACGCGGCGGCGCTGGCCGGTGCCGACCTCGGCATCGCCATGGGCAGCGGCACCGACGTCGCCGTCGGAGCCGCCGACGTGACGCTGGTGCGCGGCGACATCGAGGCCCTGGCGGACGCGGTCCGTCTCGCCCGCCGAACCCTGGGCACGGTTCGCGCCAATCTCGTATGGGCCTTCGGCTACAACGCCGTGACCGTCCCGCTCGCCATGGTCGGACTGCTGGCCCCGATGCTCGCCGCAGCCGCCATGTCGGTCAGTTCCCTGGTGGTGGTCGGCAACAGCCTGCGCCTGCGCGCCTGGCAGCCCTCGCCCGCTTGGAGGCGTACCCGATGAGCACGCGGAACCCCTGGCGGCCGACCCGGCGCCGGCTGACCGACACGCTGCTCGCCGCGATCGTGCCGGTGGCCGCGTGCAGCCTCGCCCTGAGCGGCCTGACGACCTGGGTACGGGCCGGGCAGGCGGGCAGCCCGGCCCGGATCTCCGTCCCGTCCGGCTGGGTCTTCCTGCCGTACGGCAACAGCACGGAGACCGCCGCGTTCTTCGACGTCGCCAACCTCGGCGGCGCGGACGACCGGCTGGTCGAGGTGACCTCCCCGGCGGCGCGCGGCGACATCACCCTCAGCCGCCACCTCGCCACCAGGAGCGGAACCGCCTACAAGGCCGGCCTGTCCTCGGCCACCGTCCCGGCCGGCGGCGAACTGACCATGTCCTCGCACGGCGTGGACGTGACCCTTCGCGCCGGGGCCGGATGGCGGACGGGCGATCTCGTGCCGTTCACACTGCGCTTCGAGCACAGCGGAACGGTGGAGACCGTCGCGGTCGTGATCCGTCCGGGCGACCGGGCTCTGTGAGCGTCCGCCGCCGCTCCGGCCGCAACCGCTGGGCGGCGGGCCCCCGCACCTTCTCTCTCCACCGGAGGTCGGCCCGAACTCCTGGCCGGTTCCCGCTTGTTGGCGTGGGCTGGATACCACCCCGCGTCTTGGGCGTGGTCCCCTGTGGTCTTCCGTACCCCCGCATGACGACCGACGCCCGGATGCGAGGATGAGGCGCCATGACAGCAGGGTGGTGTTCTCGCACGGTACGGGCCGCGGTCTTCGCGGCCGTGTGCGTGCTGCTCGCTGCCCTGGGCCACGTCCTGATGTCCGGCAGCGACGTTCCCGGCTGGGCGCTGGCCGCGGGCGTGGCCGTGACCGCCGGGGCGGGCTGGTGCCTGGCGGGCCGTGAGCGCGGCCTGCCGTCGATCGTGGCCGTGGTGGTAGCCGCCCAGACCGTGCTGCACGCGGCCTTCTCGCTCGCCCAGTCCGCACCGGACGGTGCGGACTCGGCCGGTATGAGCGCCATGGACTCCATGGACATGGGCTCGATGCCGATGAGCTCCATGCATGCCGCCGGCACCACGAGCTCCACGGGCATGGGGCATCCCGGCGCGACCCACGTGGGACACGGGATGGGCGCCACCGCCCCATGGGGCATGCTCGCCGCCCACCTGCTGGCAGCGCTGCTGTGCGGCCTGTGGCTGGCGTACGGCGAGAGGGCCGCGTTCCGCATCCTGCGGGCCGTGGCCGGCCGGCTGGCGGCACCCCTGCGGCTGCTGCTCGCCCTGCCCGTCACCCCCGAACGTCCGCGCCTCGGGATCCGGCGCCCCCGCTCGGAACGGGCGCCGCGGCGCCTCCTTCTCGCCGACTCCATCACCTCTCGGGGACCGCCCACGGGGACCGCTGTCGTCTGAGGACAGCTGGATTCCCGGGGACCGCGCGCGTGCGCGCCCCGGGCCACGGCCGTACGCCCGCGCAGGAGCCGTAGCGCGGCAGTCGCGCAGGCCGTCTCCCCACTCACCGGACCGTCCGCGCGCACGCGCGCCACCGGTCCGGATCACGGATGACCGAGAAGGACACCAGGTGACCATCCCCGCCCTGCCCACCTCACGCCCCAAAGGCGACAGGACCGGAGCACCCGACGAATCGATAACCGCGTGGGCGCTCGCCGCCCGGGGCGGTGACACGGATGCCGTGGAGCGATTCGTGCGCGCCCTGCACCGCGACGTCCAGCGCTATGTCGCCCACCTCTGTGCCGACCCGCAGGCGGTCGACGACCTGGCGCAGGACACGTTCCTGCGGGCGCTCGGCAGCCTGCACCGCTTCGAGGGCCGCTCCTCGGCGCGCACCTGGCTGCTCTCCATCGCGCGCCGCGCGGTGATCGACAGCTATCGGTACGCCGCCACCCGGCCGCGCCTGTCCGACGTACCGGACTGGCAGGTGGCCGTGGAGCTGGCCCAGCCGCTGAACCTGCCGGGCTTCGACGACGGCATCGCACTGCTCGATCTGCTGGCGTCGCTGCCGGAAGAACGCCGGGACGCGTTCGTTCTCACCCAACTGCTCGGCCTGCCCTACGCGGAGGCGGCCGAGGTCAGTGACTGCCCCGTCGGCACGGTCCGTTCGCGCGTGGCCCGTGCGCGCGCGACGCTGATGGACCTGCTGGACGAGCCGGACGGTCCCGCCGTGGTGGCGGCCTGACCCGGTGGTGTGGGGGCCGGCCGCCCCGGCCCCCGCACCGGCACCGCGGTGGCGGAAGCCGTTCCTGCGAACCGGACTGGCAATGAGCGGGAACTCAGGGCGTGTTCGCCCCGACTACTGGACCGGGTGATCGAAGTTCACCCGTGTGCCGAGTAGATCCAGGAGTTCTTCGATGCGTTCTCGCGTGTGGGCCGGCACGGCGGCCGTCGTGTGCGGCAGCCTGCTGGTGGCCGGTTGCGGAGGCGGCGGCAGGGAAACGGCGGACGCCGACGCCACAACGGCCGCCTCCGGCGCCTACCCGGTGTCCGTCACCGACTGCGCGGGAGCCGCCACCACGTTCTCCGCCGCCCCGGAGAGGATCGTCACCAGCAACGCCTCCAGCCTGGAGCTGCTGCTCCGGCTCGGCGCCGGCGACAAGGTGATCGGCACCGGATTCCCGCCCGGCAAGGGCACCCTGCCCACCGCCCTGGACACCCAGGCCCGGAAGGTGCCGGTGCTGGGCCGGAGCGTGATCCCGAAGGAGAAACTGCTCGCCTCCGGCGCCGACCTGTACATCGACACCTTCGGCTCCATGGGAGGCATGGGCGGCGGCACGGGGGACGCGCCGACGCCGGAGGAGTTCAAGGCGGCCGGGATCAAGCACATCTACCTGAAGTCCACCGCCTGCGCGGCGCAGGGCAGGAGCCCGGTGACCGACCTGTCCGCGGTCGAAGCCGACATCACCTCGCTCGGCGCGGTCACCGGCACGAACAAGCGGGCCGGGGAGATCGTGGCCGGGATGAGGAGGAAGGTCGCCGCCGTCCAGAAGGCGATCGGCGGCACTGCCGAGAGCGAGCTGCCGACCTACTTCCTCTTCGACTACGACGCCGGGACCAAGCAGCCCACCGTCATCTGCAACCGCCAGGTCGCCAACGCCGTGATCACCCTGGCCGGAGCCCGCAACGTCTTCACCGACTGCGACGGCGACCACAAGCAGGTCGGCTGGGAGGACGTGATCTCCAGGAACCCCGACTGGATCCAGCTGGGTGTGCGCGACCGGGGCAGCGAGGCCGCGAACAAGGAGGCATTCGACGAGGCCGAGCGGTGGCTGAAGTCCAACGCCGCCACCAAGGGCCTGGCGGCGGTGAAAAAGAACCACTTCCTGCGGATCGGCTCCGAACGGACCACCATCGCCGGGGTGGAGAACGCCGACACGGTCGAGGCGATCGCCAGGACCCTCCACCCGGGCAAGGTCGGCTGATCGTGGCCCGCACGCCGGTACGCCGCAGGACCACGGCCGCGGAATCCCGCGGCAGCCTGCCCGCGGGCCCGCTGTCCGCGGTCCTGGCAGTGGGGCTGCTGGCCGCGACGACGGCGGCCGTGGCCCGGGGCTCGACGTCCATCCCACCCGGCGAGGTGTGGAACGTGGTCTGGCGGCGGCTCTCGGGGGAGGCACAACGCCCCGGCACGAACGACCTCATCGTCTGGCAACTGCGCCTGCCACGCGCCCTGTTGGCAGTCCTGGTCGGCGCCGGGCTCGGCGTCGTCGGTACGGCGGTACAGGCGCTGGTGCGCAATCCGCTGGCCGACCCCTATCTGCTGGGCATCTCCAACGGCGCCTCACTCGGCGCGGTCGCCGCCATCGTGCTGGGACTCGGCTCGGGTGGAGCACTCGGACTCAGCCTGTCCGGCGCCGCCTTCGCCGGAGCCCTGGTCACCTTCGCGCTCGTCTGGGCGGTGGCCCGGCGCGGCGGGGGATTCGCCCCGCTCCGGCTGGTGCTGGCCGGGGTCGCCATCGGCCAGTTCCTGTCGGGCTTCACCAGCTACCTGGTGCTCCAGGCCGGGGACGAGCAGCAGACGCACAGCGTGCTGTTCTGGCTCATGGGCAGCCTCAGCGGGGCGAACTGGCAGCTCCTCGCGGTCCCCGCCATCGCCGTACCCGTCGCCCTGCTGTGGCTGCAGGCACGCGCCCGCGGCCTGAACGCCCTGCTCATGGGCGACGAGACCGCTGCGGGGCTCGGCGTCGACGTCACCCGTCTGCGCCGTGAGCTGTTCACGGTCACCAGCGTGCTGACCGGTGTTCTCGTCGCGGTGTCGGGTGCGATCGCGTTCGTCGCGTTGATGGTGCCGCACGCCTGCCGCCTCGTCGTCGGCGGGGACCATCGACGGCTCCTGCCGGTCTCCGCGCTGTTCGGCGCGGTGTTGCTGGTCGTCGTGGACATCGTCTGCCGTACGGCCATGGACGCGCAGGAGCTGCCGGTCGGGGTCGTCACCTCACTCCTCGGGGCTCCGGCCCTGCTGTATCTGCTGGACCGGCGTCTGGGGAGCGGCAGTTGAGGATCGACATCGAGGATCTGGACATCGCCTACGCCGGTCGCACGGTCGTGGCGGGCGCCCGTCTGGTGGCGGCCGAGGGCGAGATCACGGGACTCGTCGGCCCGAACGGGAGCGGCAAGTCCACGCTTCTGCGCACGGTCTACCGGCACTTGAGGCCGACGGCCGGGCGGGTGCTGCTGTCCGGCACGGACCTGCGCGAACTGACCCCGGTCCAGTCGGCGCGGCATGTGGCCGCGCTTCCGCAGGAGCGGGGGAGTGACTTCGAGCTGACCGTCCGTGAGGTCGTCGCCATGGGCCGTACGCCCTACAAGCGGCCCTTCGCCGCGGAGGACGGCTCCGACCGGGACATCGTCACCCGCGCTCTGGCGGACGTCGGCATGGACGGGCAGGCCGGCCGCCGGTTCACGGCCCTGTCCGGCGGTGAACGCCAACGCGTCCTGCTGGCCCGCGCGTTCGCCCAGGACCCGGACGTCCTCGTCCTGGACGAGCCGACGAATCACCTCGACATCCGCCATCAGGTGGACCTGCTCGCCCTGCTGCGCGCCCAGCGCCGTACGACCCTGGTGTCGCTGCACGACCTGAACGCGGCCGCGTCCGTCTGCGACCGGCTGCACGTGCTGCACGAGGGTCAGGTGGTGTCCTCCGGCCCGCCCCGCGAGGTGCTCACACCAGGGCTGCTGGCAGAGGTGTTCGGGGTCCGGGCTGCCGTCGTCGGCCACCCGCTCACCGGCGACCCGCTGATCGCCTTCGACCACCGGGGGCGGCCGGGGCCCGCCCCCCGCCCCGCCGCGCGCGCCCCGCGCGGGGGGGGCGCCCCGGGGGCCCCCCCCCCGCCCGGGGGGGGCCGCCCCGCCCCCACGCCCGC
>NZ_JBHYKH010000010.1:0-8967 GCF_042741275.1 Streptomyces sp. NPDC058964 | reverse complement strand
GCCCGGTGACGCACCACGCTGCCGGTCCGGAACGGCCCGGCCACATGCCCGGCGGGGAGGACCGCTGGCCGCTGGTGGCGACGGCAGGCGTGCTGTCGTTCGTATCGATGCTCGACATGAACATCGTCAACGTGGCCCTCGCGGACATCGCGGACGGCCTGCACATCTCCGCCGCGACCGCCCAGTGGACGGTGCTGGCGTATCAACTCCCTGTCGTGGCACTGCTGTTGCCCGTGGGGCGCTGGCTGGACGGGACGGGGCCGCGCTTTGCGGTGGTGTTGGCGACCGCCGGCTTCGGCCTGTGCAGCGCGCTGGCCGCCGCCGCGCCCTGGGCGGCCTGGCTGATCGCGGCGCGTCTCGCGCAGGGCACCTTCGGCGCCGTGCTGTTCGTCCTGATGCCCGTTCTCGCGATCCGATCCGTACGGCCGCATCTGCGCGGACGGGCGATGAGCGTGCCGGCGACCCTCGGCCCGCTCGGAGCGGTGACCGGACCGGCCGTCGGCGGCCTGCTGCTGGACCACTGGGGCTGGCGCTCCGTCTTCCTCGTGAAGATCCCGTTCTGTGTCCTCGCCCTGGCCGTGGTCATGGCGGTGCCCTCTGCCCGACCCGAATCGGAGGCGGCGGGCGACGGCCGGCCGCGGCTGCCCGGCCGGCGGTCGTGTGCGGACGCGCTGCTGGTCGCGACCGGTGTGGCGGCGTTGCTGCTGGCGCTCACCCTGGCGTCCCGCGGACCGTACTGGCCGGCCCTCGCGATCGCCGCGGGTCCCCCGCTGTGGTGGTGGCTGCGCGGTCCCGGCGGCCGTCCCATGACCCGGATGCTGCGCACGAACGGTCTGTTGCGGGCGCACGGGGCCGTGCTGGCCCTGGCGGTCGGCTTCGCGGCGATGCACTACGTCGTGGCCCTGCAACTCCAGCGCGGCGACGGTGTCAGCGCAACGACGACCGGGCTGACCGTCCTCGCCTTCCCGCTCGCCATGGCACTCGCCGGACCCCTCGGCGGTCGGCTCGCCGACCTCCCCCACTCTCGGCTCCGCTCGAGCGGGGGGACCCCCACCGGGGCCCGTCGCGTCGCGGTGACCGGCGCGGCGCTCACCGCCGCCGGCCTGCTCCTGCTCGTCCCGCTCGGCGAAGGCCTCTCACCGCTCGACACCGCCTGGCGGCTGGCGCTGGCCGGCGTCGGCATGGGCCTGAACGGTGGTCCCACCCAGGCCCTCGTCATGGGCACCGCCCCACCGGACCGGACCGCGACAGTCGGATCCACCGTCCAGCTCGCCCGCAGCCTCGGCTTCACGCTCGGCCCGGCCCTGGCCACCGCCGCCTGGGCGATCGGCGGTGCACGTGCGGGGCTCGCGCTGGCCGCGACCGCCGCCTCGCTCGCCGTGCCCCTGCTCGCGCTGCCCGGACGAAGACCCGCGCCAGGGCCCGAGAACACCACCGACGCGGCGCCCGCCGCTCACCACTGACCCAGGAGTCACCCCTATGTGCGGAATCACCGGCTGGGCGTCCTTCCGGCAGGACGCCCGCGACCGGGTCCCGGTCATCGAGGCCATGACCGCCGCCCTCACCCCGCGCGGCCCCGACGCGGGCGGCGCATGGCTCGGTGAGCACGCCGCGATCGGCCACCGCCGCCTGGCCGTCATCGACCCGCTCGGCGGGGCACAGCCGATGACCGACCGGCCGGACGCGCCCACGACCGTGCTCAGCTACAGCGGCGAGATCTACAACCACCACGAACTGCGTTCACGACTGCGGCGGTCGGGTCACCACTTCCGCACCCGCAGCGACACCGAGGTGGTGCTGCGTGCCTACGCCGAGTGGGGCGGGGACGTCGCCGACCACCTGGAGGGCATGTTCGCCTTCGCCGTCTGGGACGAGCGGGCGCGACGACTGGTGCTGGTGCGCGACAGGCTCGGCGTCAAGCCCCTGTTCTGGGCCGCCGTCGACGGCGGCCTCGCCTTCGCCTCCGAACCCAAGGCCCTGTTCGCCCACCCGGAGATCCGTCCCCGGGTGGACGCCGACGGGCTGCGCGAGGCGTACAGCCTGCTGTTCAACACCGGGCCCACGGTGTGGTCGGGTGTCCGCGAGGTCGAACCCGGCGGCGTGCTCGTGCTGGACCGCGACGGCATCCGCGAGCGCCGCTACTGGCAACTGGAGGCGAAGCCGCACGACGACGGCCGGGACGCGACCGTGGAGCGGGTGCGCGAGCTGGTGGACGCCGCGGCCCGCGGCCAGCTGGAGGCCGACGTCCCCCTGTGCAGCCTGCTGTCCGGCGGCATCGACTCCACCGTCCTGACCGCCCTGCTCGCCGACGAACTCCGCCTGCGCGAAGGCCCGGACGCCCGGATCCGCTCATACGCCGTCGACTACAGCGACCAGGCCGAGCGGTTCACCGGCGACGTGCTGCGCACCGGCCACGACACCCCGTACGCCATCGAGGCGGGCGCCCACATCGGCACCGACCACAGCACGGTCGTCCTCGACCCGCGAACGCTCCTCGACCCCGAGCACCGCAGGGCGGTCGTCGTCGCCCGCGACTCACCGATCGGCGTCGGCGACATGGACACCTCGCTGTACCTGCTGTTCGGGGAGATACGGCGGCACTCCACCGTCGCCCTGTCCGGAGAGGCCGCCGACGAGGTCTTCGGCGGCTACCCCTGGTTCCACGACCCCAGGGCCCTCGCCGCACCGGCCTTCCCCTGGCTGCTGGTGACGGGCGACGAGGCCGCCATGCCCCTCAACCCGGAACTCGACCTGCGCATCGCCGAGTTCCGCGACGACACGTACCGCGACGCGCTGGCCGCCGTACCGCACCTGGACGACGAGAGCCCGGTCGAACACCGGCAACGCGAGCTGCAGCATCTGTCCCTGACCCGATGGCTGCGCCAACTCCTGCACCGCAAGGACCGGTTGAGCATGGCGGTGGGTCTGGAGGTCCGTGTCCCCTATTGCGACCACCGCCTCGTGGAGTACGCCTTCTCCGCACCCTGGGCGCTGAAGAGCTTCGACGGCCGGGAGAAGGGCCTGCTGCGCGCCGCGGGCACCGGGCTCGCCCCCGACTCGGTGCTGCACCGCCCCAAGAACCACTACCCGGCAACCCATCACCCCGACTACAACAGCGGTCTGCAGGAGATGGCCCGCGAGGCGCTGGCCGCCGACCAGGTCCGTGCCCTGGCCGACGAGACCCTCCTCAAGCCCTGTCTCGACACTCCGCCCGACCGACTCGGCTGGAGCCACCGCCTCCGCCTCGAACGCGTCGTCGACCTCGCCCTCTGGCTGGACCACCACCGGCCCGAACTCGCCCTCTGAGGAGCCCCCATGACCCTCCAGGAGCCCCCGCCGACCGTGGAACCGGCGATACTCCCCGACCCTGTGCCGCTGATGGGCTGCCCCTACAAGGCCGACCCGTACCCCCTGTACCAGCGGATGCGCGACGCCGGACCCGTCCACCGTGTCCTCTTCCCCAGCGGCGTACGGGCGTGGCTCGTCACCGGCTACGACGCCGCGCACTCGGCGCTCAACGACGACCGCCTCGGCAAGAACCACGAGCGGGGCAACGACCGCTGGCGCGCCCGTGCCTCGATCATGCCGGAGCCCCAGCACTCCCAGCTCCAGGCCCATCTCCTGCACCAGGACCCACCGAAACACACCCGCATGCGGAACCTCGTCACCGACGCGTTCACCCCACGCCGCGTCGAGGGGCTCCGCCCCCGGTTCCAGGAGCTGGCCGACGCCCTCGTCGACGGCCTGCCCGCACAGGGACCCGCCGATCTCGTCACCGGCTTCGCCGCCCGCTTCCCCTTCCAGGTCCTGGCCGAAGTCGTCGGCCTCCCACCGGAACTCGCCGCCCGCTTCGACCGCGACTGGGGAAAGGTCGTCCAGCCGGTCGGCCCCACGGACCCCGGACGCCCGCTGTACGAGACACGGCTGCACGGTCTGCAGGGCTACATCGCCGACGTCGTCGCCCACAAGCGGGCACACGGGGACGGCGACCTGCTCAGCCGGCTCGTCGAGGCCCACACCCAGGGCGAACTCTCCAAGGAGGAGCTGGACTCGATGATCTTCCAGCTCCTCGTGGCCGGACAGGAACCGGTCACCAATCAGATCACCACCGCCCTGATCGCCCTGTTCCGCCACCCCGGCCGGCTGGCCCGGCTGCGCGCCGAACCGGACCTCCTGCCCCGCGCTGTCGAGGAACTCCTGCGCTACGACAGCGCCTTCGAGCTGACCACCTGGCGCTTCTTCGCCGAGGACAGCGATCTGCACGGCACCCGCGTCCCGGCCGGCGACTCGGTGATCGTCTCCCTGTGCGCGGCGAACCGCGACCCGCACCGCTTCGACGACCCCGACACCCTCGCCCTCGACCGCAGCCCCAACCCGCATCTCGCCTTCGGCCACGGCATCCACTTCTGCCCCGGCGCCGCACTCGCCCGCGTCGAACTCCGGATCGCCCTGGGCACCTTGCTCACCCGTCTGCCCGGTCTCCGTCCGGCCGTCGGCGACGAGGAGATGGAGTGGATCCCGGCCGTCCTCGGCCGTGGCACCAACCACCTTCCGGTCCGCTACGACCGGCGCCGCTGATCCCCGCCCACGGCTGACCGGGTCCTGAATTCCGCCCGACCCGGCCCGTACCTCTCCGCCCGACGGCGTCCGGCTCCGAGCCACGGCGCCATGCCGCCCTGCCCTCATCCCTCCCGGCCCCCGGAATTCCCAAGGACCAGCCATGCCGACGACGACCGCGCCGTACACCCGCCCCACCGGCCCCAGCCGGGACACGGACATGGATCCCACCGGTATCAGCGCCGCGATCCTCGACCTGCTCCTGCCGCACCACCGCACGACGGACGACACCCCCGCCTCCACCGAGGCCTTCCCCCATCAGCTGCGACGCATCGCGGCCTTCGTACGCGACGAGGCGCCCGTCGTGTTCACGCTGCCCGGCTTCCCCTGCAAGTCCCCCAACCCGGCCAAGGTCCTGGGCCACCTCCCCGACCGGGCCGAGCGCCTCTCGCTGACCTTCCTGAACAACCTGTGCACCGAGATCGAGCGGATCCATCCGCCCGGCGCCCGCGTGATCATCTGCTCCGACGGCCATGTCTTCGCCGACCTGATCGGTGTCCCGGACGCACACGTCGACGCCTACGGCAACGAGCTCCGGCTGCTGATCGCCCGGTCGGGGCTCGGCAGACTCTCCCTCTTCGACCTGCGTGACGTACTCGGCGACCATCCGTACGACGAGAAGCGCGCCCATGTCCACGACCGCTACGCCCCCACCGTGGACGCCCTGCGCGCCGAGATCCGTGCCGAGGACCAGGCTCTCGCCCTCTACCGGGGGATCACCCGCTTCCTGGTCGAGGACGCCGCCGACCACCACGGCACCCGCTCGGCCCTCCAGCGCGACTGCCGCCGACGCGCCTACGGCGTGATCCAGCGCAGCCGCGCCTGGGGCAACCTGATCGCCGAGCGCCACCCCGGCGCCGTACGCCTGTCGATCCACCCCCAGCCGGTCGGCGCCGCGAAATTCGGCGTCCGTCTCCTCGACGCGCCCGACGCCTGGACCACTCCTTGGCACTCCGCCGCCCTGCGCCGCACCGACGGCACCTGGACGCTCATGCCCCGGGCCGAGGCCGCCCGGCTGGGCCGCCTGGTGCGGCACGACGGCAGACCCAGCCACTTCGAGGGTGTGCCGCGCGCCGGCACGCGTGCGTGAGGTGTGTCCGAAGCCACGGCACCGGTGCGACCCCGCCCCTTTCTCCTCCGGGAGCCCCGGGCTACCGTTTCCCGAAGTCCTTGTTCGTCCCTTTTCCTCACCAGCTCAGACGGCAGGCAGTGCTCACAGATCTCTCACCGCTCATCGCGGCGACCTCACAGTGGCTGATCCGCGCCTTTCCGCCGTGCGGAGGTGCCCTGGCGGCCGCCCTGTGCGAGGCACAGGCGCGGCAGGCCGTGACCGTCGCGGCGTGGCTGCGCTATCCCACGACGGCCGACGCCGCCCTGGTCGGGATGGCAGGCCCCGGGGGATCGGCCCGCCTCGACTGGATCACCGGCTCGGACACGGCCGACGACAGCGAGGCGACCGAGACGGCCTGGCGCACCTGGGTGGACGAGGTCGTGGCGAGCTGGGCGGCCAGCCTGCTCACGGACCCGGAGCTGGCCGGACTGGCGGTGGCCGCACTCGCCGACGGCGAGCACCTGAACGGCACGCCCATTCAGTTCCGGCGCCTGACCGGGCCGGACGCGGGCGACGAACGCGCGGGCGCGCTGCTCAGGCACCCCGACCTGGTCGCCCCCGTCGCCGAGCTCCACCGCGCCCAGCTGGTGCACCGCCTCGGCCCACGGCAGCCGGCCGTCGCCTGACCTCACGCAGGTCAGTCGTGTTTGCCGCGCCCCGTCAGCGCGTCACGCATCCGGTCGATCATTCCGACACCGGGCGCCAGCATCTTGTTGGCCGGAGGTTTGTCCGGAGCGTAGGGGTGTGGTCGGGTCGGCGCCATCTTCTTGGCCATGCGGACCTTGTCGCCGAGGGTGTCCAGAACCTCCGCGGGGCAGGCCGCTCGGAGACTCGGGAAGAGATTCCGCTCCTCGTCCGCCAGATGTGCGCGGATCTCGCTCATCAGTGCGGTGACGAGCCGGTCGAACTCGGGAGCGTCCGCGTCGAGACCCTCCAGGTCCTTCATGATCTGCTCGGCCTTGGCATGGTCCTCCAGTTCCTTGTCGGCCATGGCGTCCCCGTTCGGCACATGCTTCCGGACCGCCGGGTACAGGTACGCCTCCTCGGCCACGGAGTGCCGGACCAGCTCCATCGTGGCCTGGTCGGCGTACACCTTGCGGCGCCTGTCGCCGGACGGCAGCGCCTCGATACGGCCGAAGATCTCCTCCACTTCCCTGTGGTCGGTCATCAGCTCGTCGATGACGTTTCCACCGTGCCCCATGTCCTTCACCTCCAGCCTGACGGTGACGGTCCCGGGGCGGTGCCGTCACGGCCGTCGAGTGCCCAGCACGGTGCGGATCACACGGTTTCCTCCCGGATGGCCGATTCCGGCGCTCACCGGGCTGCGAGGTCAAGGATCCGCGCCATCGCCTCCCCCGGCAGCACGGCGAGGCGGCGGTCGTCCGGGCCGTGCAGCGTCTCCCGGGGGAGCACGACGTGATCGGCCGGGCGAGCGGGCCGCTCGACGCGCTCGACGCGCTCGACGCGCTCGGCCGTCGCCGGGTCCAGGTCCGGCGTACGGCGGGTCGTCGGCGCCCCGACCGTCGGGTCCCGACCGTCGGGTCCTCGTCCGCCAGCAGTCGTACGACGGCTACCGGCGGCGCCCCGTCGCTCGTGGCCGGCGAGCGGTGGAAGCGCACGTGGGGCGAGTCGACGTGGTCGAGCGCGGCCTCGGCCACCCGCGGGACGTGACCGCGTCGGCGTGCAGGGGGGCGGGCACGGGCGGCTTCACGCGGGCACGGGCCGCTCCACACGCGCCACACGAAGCGGCCTCGGCGACACGCCGGTTGGCCTCCCTTGCCGGGTCTGCCCAGGGGCAACCCGGGTACCCGCTCCGGATGACCACACAACTCCACGAATCGATCGCGTCGGCCTCCGCCGCGGGTGTGGTGGCCGTTCTGGCACTCGGCATCCTCATCACGGGCGCACTCGTGTGGGCCGTACGGCTGGGGATCACGGTGCGGCGGCGGGAGCCGGCGGCGCCGCGGCGCGGAACACACCCCACACTCCCGGACTCCGGCCCGGTACGCGAAGAGCGCGAGATGCGCGAGCCCGACGAGGTGCCGAGGACGGGCAACGGCGCACGCCGGCTCACACCCCACGAACTCCGGCACTCCGCGAGCAGGCGGAGCGACGACCAGAACCGCCCCCGCTGGAAACCCGGATCCGGGGGATCGTTCGGCGGCGGCCGCTGAGGCAGGCCGTGTGCACCGATCCGGACTGCGGGGTACTCGGTGCCGGCAACCGTGAACGGCACCGCGTCAACCGCTGACGGGGTCAACCGCTGACAAGCGGCCCGAGTCGAGTCCTCATTGCCATGAATCAGAAGGAATCACACGGAATTGCAGGGAGGTTTCCCATGGCACTGCGCCTGCTGCCCCGGAAAGCGGCCTGGCAGGGCTGGCGCCGACCGGACGACCTGAAGGTGCCCCTTCACTCGACCGACGTGGAGGACGCCAACCGACGCTTCCTGCTGTTCGGGGTGCTGCCGCTGTGGGTCGTGCCTGCCGTCGCAGACTGGTGGATGCACCGCAGGACGTCGATCGAACGCACCAGTGGCACCAAGGAGTCCGTGGTGCACGCGGTGATGATGACCGAAGCAGGCGTGCCGGTGGTGATGGGGCTGGTCGCCCGCGTCAACCCGCTGGTGCTCTCGGTGATGGGCGGGGCCGCGCTCGCCCATGGGGCCACGGCGCTGTACGACGTGACCCTGGCGACGGGCCGACGCGAGATCCGCCCTGTCGAGCAGCACATCCACAGCTTCCTCGAGGTCCTGCCCCTGACCGCGCTGGCGTTCACGGCCTGCCTGCACGCGGATCAGGTGCGCTCGATGTTCAGGGGCGGCGCCGGCTCCCAGGACTGGAGGCTCGTGCCCAAGGAACGACCGCTGTCGGCCGGCTATCTGGCCGCCCTGGCCGGAACGGTCGCCGGCGGTGTCGTCCTGCCCTACGCCGAAGAACTGCGCCGCTGTGCCAGGGCCCGTACGGCCCGGGCAGGCGCGGAACCGTGATCGAGGCAGTCATGACGCGCAACGGACAGGTCCGGTGTCGCGGGGGCCCCCCCCGGGCCCGGCCGCCGGCGCCGGTCTGCGATACGCACTTCCGAGGCCACGCGCCGAGTGAGACATGGCGGTGGGGGGGTGGGGGGGGGGGTCGGGGGGCGGGGCGGCCTCGACGACCCCGAGACCGGTGTCGGTGCGGTAGCCGTACTGGGCGGCGAGCCGGAAGTCGCTCCTGCCGTGCCGCTGCCAGGTCTGGAGG
>NZ_JBHYKH010000009.1:47798-51778 GCF_042741275.1 Streptomyces sp. NPDC058964 | reverse complement strand
GCCACTCAAACGGACCGAGCACCGCAACTGGCTACCACCCGCACCGGACACCGTGACCATCACGCGGCACGGCACAAGCTAAGTCACCGGCATTGGGCCTAGGCCGGGGCTCCCAGCTCGGCCCAGACCGTCTTGCCCGACAGACCCGGGGTCCGTACGACCCCCCAGTCCAGGCAGAGCCGCTGCACGATGAACATCCCGTGGCCGCCGGGACGCCCGGCGCGGTGCGGGGTGCGGGGGGCCGGCTGGCCGGTGCCGCGGTCGGTGACCTCTATGCGGATCACCTTGTTGTCGCAGGCGAGGAACAGTTCCTCCGGGCCCTCCGCGTGCAGACAGGCGTTGGTGACCAGCTCGGAGACGACGAGCAGTACGTCCTCGGCGGCGGCCCGCTGGTCGGCGCCGGCGGCCGGCAGCCAGCCCCACGCGTACAGCGCCTGGCGGGTGAAGTCGCGGGCGAGCGGGACGACGCCGCTCTCGCCGTCCAGACGCAGCCTGCGGACCTGACGCCCCTGACCGTTCCGGAGGTCCGGGCGCCCGGTGCCGCCCTGGTGCCCCTGGCCGTCCTGACGGTCCTCCGGCGTTGCGGACGGTGCGGCCGTTTCCCCCGCGGGTGCGCCGACCGGCGGCGCACCCGCCTCGGACGCCCCGGAAGCGCCGCTCGGCTCTGGGCCGCGGTCGCCCGGCGAGCAGGGCCGGGTGGTGCTCATCAGCGCTTCACCTCACCGATTCACCAGTTCACGTTTCACACGATTCACATGCTTCAAAAGGTCTGTGCCGGTCAGTACCAGTCAGTACG
Source organism: Streptomyces sp. NPDC058964 (assembly GCF_042741275.1). Taxonomy (NCBI): domain Bacteria; kingdom Bacillati; phylum Actinomycetota; class Actinomycetes; order Kitasatosporales; family Streptomycetaceae; genus Streptomyces; species Streptomyces sp. NPDC058964. Next base: position 50,982 of record NZ_JBHYKH010000009.1, on the reverse strand, counting down.
CACGTCGTACACAGGGCGTTCGCCGTTCGCGGCACCCCCGGTGGCCAACAGGTCCAGGATGTCTCCTGCCCGGCGGATCCGGCGGGACACCCCCCTTTGAGACGTGACCGGAGCGACGACCGGGGCGCCTGCGCGTGGGGCGGCGACGGCGGCGCCTCAGCCGGCGCCGTCGGCTTCGTCCGCCAGGGCCGCCTCGAGGGTGTCGTGCACGGTGAACACCGCGTCCGCTCCGGTGATCTCGAACACACGGGCCACGACGGGCAGCATCCCCGCAAGGTGCACCCCGCCGCCCGCGGACTCCGCCTTCAGGCGGGCCCCGAGCAGCACGTTCAGGCCCGTGGAGTCGCAGAACTCAAGCCGCGAGCAGTCCACGACCAGACGCGAGAAGCCCTTGCCGAGGAGGTCCTCGAGCGGTTCCCGCAACAGATCGGCGGTGTGGTGATCGAGCTCACCCGCCGGAGTGACTACGGCGCTGGAGCCCTCTTCCCGCACCTCCACCAGTAGTCGGCCCGACTGTGCGCTGCCGACCGTCCCGCGGTCCATGCCGTGTGTCTCCCGAGGTCGTGGCTGCTGACTTACTGCTCTGCCGATGTGCTGAGTCTGCCCCCGCCGATGCGCTGTGGACACCCGGCCGGTGCCCTCGCACATTACGCCCTCCCTTCACACTTCAACACCCGAACAACCTCTCATTATCGGACATATCGTGTCGTAACGCACTTGCGGTGGGCTCACGGGAGCGGGTAGGGCTAGTAGGGACACGCAACCGACACGGCCGGCATTGGAGGCGCCGCACACCGCAGTGCACGCACGGCTTCGGCAGCCATATGCCGAGAACGATGGAGGACACCCATGTCACCCCGGCTCGACGCATCGCATACCCGGACGGCGACGTCGACACCCCCTCCGGAACAACTGGATCCCATCGACGGGCTCCCCGAGATCCCCCCGTACGACGAGGTCGGCCCGGTGGACGCGCGGGCCCTGTCCAAGACCCTCTTCGAGCGGCTCGAGTCGCTGGAGGAAGGGACGCACGAGTACTCGTACGTCCGCAACACGCTCGTCGAACTCAACCTCGCGCTGGTCAAGTTCGCCGCCTCCCGCTTCCGCTCCCGCAGCGAGCCGATGGAGGACATCATCCAGGTCGGCACCATCGGCCTGATCAAGGCGATCGACCGCTTCGAGCTCTCCCGGGGTGTCGAGTTCCCAACCTTCGCGATGCCGACCATCATCGGCGAGATCAAGCGCTTCTTCCGCGACACCTCCTGGTCCGTGCGCGTCCCGCGCAGGCTGCAGGAACTGCGGATCGACCTGGCCAAGGCCGGTGACGAGCTGTCCCAGCGGCTGGACCGCGCACCGACGGTGCCGGAACTGGCCGAGCGGCTGGGCCTCTCGAACGACGAGGTGCTCGAGGGCATGGCGGCGTCCAACGCCTACACCGCCTCCTCGCTGGACGCCCAGCCCGACGAGGACGACGCCGAGGGCGCGCTCGCGGACCGCATCGGTTACGAGGACAACGGACTCGAAGGCATCGAGTACGTCGAGTCGTTGAAGCCGCTGATCGCCGAACTCCCGCCGCGGGACCGGAAGATCCTCTCCCTGCGCTTCGTCGCGGGCATGACCCAGTCGGAGATCGGCGACGAGCTCGGCATCTCGCAGATGCACGTGTCACGGCTGCTGTCACGCACGCTGGTGCGGCTGCGCAAGGGGCTGACGACGGAGGAGTGAGCCTCCCGGGGCGGCGGTCCGGACGGCCGAGTGCCGGACCGCCTCACAGGCTCCTCTTTGGTTACCCGCAGAAACATCTTTCCCCAAAGGTTGTCCTCCACCACTATGGGCACGCCAAACCGGGCGGTACGTCAGAACGGGCGTCGCCGGCCGCATCGTGTGCGAGGAGGCGAAGGGATGGCGCAGGGGGGCCAGACCGACGACAGCGACGAGGGTCACGAGCACGCCGGGTCGTCGGACGCACGGCTGACCGAGCGTCTGCGCGCCGGAACCGCGGCCGCGTACCCGGCGCTGCGGGAGATCCGCCGACGGCACCACGCCCCGGTCCTCGCCTACGCCCGCCTGTGCTCGGCCGGCGAGTCGTCGGCACGGCAACTGGCGGCACAGACGATCACCACGGCCGCGCGCGAGACGGCACGCGGAGTGGAGCCGCAGGTACCGCTGCGCCACCAACTCCTGCTCCTCGTCGTGAGATCGGCCGCGGCCTGGGGCGGCGACGACCGGTCGGCGGGCATGAACCCGGCTCTCCTTCTGGTCCTGAACACAACAGGCGCCCCGGGCGGTCCCACCCCGCCGATGCTGGCGGCCTTCCGGACCCTGCCCACCCGTACGCAGGGCCTGATCTGGTACGGGATCCTGGAACGGGAGCCGGAGGAGGTGACGGCCACCTTCCTGGGGCTGACCCGCGACGACGTCCGCCACGAAACCCCCCGGGCCCTGCAGGCCATGGCCCAGGCCTGTCTGAAGTCGCGTCTGGCCGCCTCCGACGACCCGCGCTGTGGGGACTTCCGCCGTCTGATCGAGGAGTCGGTACGGCCCGACACTCCCCGTCACAGTTCCGACCTGCACGCGCACATGGCGCACTGCCCGCACTGCACGGCCGCGCACGAGGACCTCACCGCGCTCCGGGACGACCCGCGGGCCGCTCTGGCGGAGGGGCTGCTGCCGTGGGCCGGAACGGCGTACACGCACAGGGCCGCGGCGCCCGCCGAAGCGGACGCGGCGCCGCGGCAGCACGGTTGGCACCCGTCCCGGCGTCTGCTCCTCACCTCGGCCGCGCTGGGCGTGGCCCTGGCGCCGCTGCTGGTCCTCCTGCTGTCACCGGCGGGCCCGCAGCGCCAGAGCTCGGCGGCGGCGACGGTCGCCCCCTCCAGCCCGCCGGTGACCGTGACGGCGACGGTCTCCGCGCCGGCCCCGACCACCACGTCCGAGTCGCTCTCGCCGACACCCGGTTCACGGCCCCCGGCCACCCCGTCCGCCAAGCCGAAGCCCCGGCCGAAGCCGAAGCCCACACCCACCCCGTCGCCCACGCCCTCCCCGCCGGGCGGCTCCTACGCCCAGGTGGTGAACGTCGCCTCGGGCCGGTGCCTGGACGTCCGCGACGGCTACTTCGACAACGGCACGGACGTGATCACGGCGCCCTGCTCGTCCTCGACCACCCAGCGCTGGCGCGAGCACA
>NZ_JBHYKH010000009.1:34295-47788 GCF_042741275.1 Streptomyces sp. NPDC058964 | reverse complement strand
CGTTATCCCGGCCCCCGGCGCGTCCACCACCCCCCGGCGGGGGCGCCTCGACCCCGCCCGCGGGGTGCTCCAGTCCGCCGCCGACCCCGACTTCTGTCTGGACAGCCGGGGCGACGTCGACCGGGGTGTCGGCATCTGGCACTGCAGCTCGGTCTACGGCGACCACGGCGACAACCTGCGGTTCACGGTGGACCCCGACGGGGTGATCCGCCCGGAGATCGCCGTCGAGACGGGCGTCACGGCGGACGGGGACCGCTGGGTGTCGCTGGAGCCGTTGAGCGGGGGGCCGGAGCAGCGGTGGCTGGCGGGGGCGGGATGACCGCGTCCGGGTCTCCCGTGCGGCCCCGCCGGCTCATCCCGCCGGCGGCCTGAGGCCGGACCGCCTCAGACCTCGCGCGAGCCCCGCCGCCACACCCCGCTGACCAGCGGAACGCCCGGCCGGTAGGCCAGGTGCACATGGCTCGGGGCGTCCAGCAGGATCAGGTCGGCGCGCGCGCCCGGGGTGAGGCGGCCGATGTCGTCGCGTCGCAGCGCCGCCGCACCGCCCGCCGTCGCCGACCACACGGCCTCGTCCGGCGTCATCCCCATGTCCCGCACCGCCAGCGCGACGCAGAACGGCACCGAGGAGGTGAAGGACGAACCGGGGTTGCAGTCGGTGGACAGGGCGACCGTGACACCGGCGTCCAGGAGACGGCGGGCGTCGGGCCACTGCGCCCGGGTGGAGAACTCGGCGCCGGGCAGCAGCGTGGCGACCGTACGGCCGTCGGCCAGGGCGTCCACGTCCGCGTCCGTGAGGTGGGTGCAGTGGTCCGCGCTGGCCGCGTCGAGTTCGACGGCCAGTTGCACTCCGGGGCCGTAGGTGAGCTGGTTGGCGTGGACGCGCGGGTGCAGGCCCTTGGCCTTGCCCGCCGTGAGGATCGCCCGCGCCTGGTCGCCGTCGAAGGCGCCCTTCTCGCAGAAGACGTCGATCCACCGGGCGTACGGCGCGCAGGCGTCGAGCATCTCGCCGGTGACCAGGGCCACGTAGGCCGCCGGGTCCTCGGCGTAGTCGGGCGGGACGATGTGGGCGCCGAGGTAGGTGACCTCGTCCGTGTGGGCGGAGGCGATGCGCAGGGCGCGGGACTCGTCGGCGACCGTCAGTCCGTAGCCCGACTTCGTCTCGAACGTCGTCGTGCCCTGGCGGAGGGCCTCGCCCAGATAGCGGGTGAGGTTCGCCTCCAGCGCCTCGTCGGTCGCCGCCCGGGTCGCCGCGACCGTCGTGCGGATGCCGCCCGCGCTGTACGCCCGCCCCGACATGCGCGCGTTGAACTCCTGCGTACGGTCGCCCGCGAAGACCAGGTGGGAGTGGGAGTCGACGAAGCCCGGGAGGACCGCGCGGCCGCCGGCGTCGACCCGGTTGTCAGTGGCGGGTGCTTTGCTGGATTCACCGGTCCACACGACGCGGTCGCCGTCGATGACGAGGGCAGCGTCCTGGATCAGACCGAGGGGGGATCCGTCACCGAGGGAGGGGTCGTTGGTGACCAGCGTGGCGATGTTGGTGATGGCGGTGCTGCTCATGGCGTCCTTGTCGGTGGGCGGACTGGGTGGGGGCGTCAGGCGCGCAGGGCGTCCACGGCGGCGGCGAGCGCCTGGGGCACGTCGGGCACGAGGGCGTGCGCACCGTCCCGTACGACGCGTCGCCCTGCCACGATCGTGTGGCGTACGTCCGCTGCCGTCGCGGCGAATACGGCGGTCTCGGCGCCGAGCCTGGGCAGCGGCCCCGCTGTCCTGACCGAGTCGAGGGCGATCGTCGTCAGATCGGCGAGCGCACCGGGCTCGATGGTGCCGGCCCCGTCCCAGCCCAGGGCCGCATGACCGTCCGCCGTAGCCGCGCGCAGCAGCGCCGCGGCCGTCCAGTGGCCCCGGGTGCGGGTGCGCAGTCGCTCGTCGAGCTCCATCGCGCGCGCCTCTTCGAGCAGGTCGATGACGGCGTGGCTGTCGGAGCCGAGGGACAGCGGGGAGCCCGCGCGCTGGAGGGCGACCGCGGGGCCGATGCCGTCCGCCAGGTCCCGCTCCGTCGTGGGGCACATGCAGGTGCCGGTGCGGGAGCCGCCGAGGAGGGCGATGTCCTCGTCGGTGAGGTGCGTGTTGTGGACGCCTGTGGTGCGCGGGCCGAGGACGCCGTGGTCGGCGAGGAGCCGGGTGGGCGTGCAGCCGTGCGCCTCCTGGCAGGCGTCGTTCTCGGCGGTCTGCTCGGACAGGTGCACATGGAGCGGGGCCCGCCGTTCCTCGGCCCATCGCGCGACGGTCGCCAGCTGGTCCGCGGGCACGGCCCGTACCGAGTGGATCGCCGCTCCGATCCGTGCGTGATCCCGTTCCTTGAGAAGTGAACAGCGTTCGGCCCAGGCCTCCGCGCTGCCGTCGGAGAAGCGCCGCTGGTGGACGTTGGGCGGCTGTCCGAAGCCGGAGGACAGATAGGCGGTGTCGAGGAGGGTGATGCGGATGCCGGCCTCGGCGGCGGCCGCGATCAGCGCCTCGCCCATCGCGTTCGGGTCGGCGTAGGGGGTGCCGCCGGGCGCGTGGTGCACGTAGTGGAACTCACCGACCGACGTGACACCGGCCAGCGCCATCTCCGCGTACACGGCGCGGGCGAGCGCGTGGTAGGTGTCCGGGGTCAGCTTGTCGGCGAACGAGTACATGACCTCGCGCCACGTCCAGAAGGTGCCGGAGCCGACCTGGACGGTGCCGCGCAGCGCGCGGTGGAAGGCGTGGCTGTGGGCGTTGGCCAGCCCGGGAAGGGTGAGACCGCGCAGGATCTCGGCGCCGGGCGGCGGGGTGGTTACGCCGGTGCGGACGGCGGTGATGCGGCCGTCCGCCACCTCGACGGCCACGCCCGGCTCGACGTGGGTGTCGAGCCAGGCGTGTTCGAGCCAGTACGTCTGTGTCTGCCGCGTCGGTGTCACCTGCAGGCCAGCCCTTCCAGTACGTCGGCGAGCGCGGTCACCCCGGCCTCGCAGTCGTCCTCGGCCGCGAACTCGGCCGGGGAGTGCGAGACGCCGGTGGGATTGCGTACGAACAGCATGGCGGTCGGGATCCGCCCGGAGAGGATTCCGGCGTCGTGTCCGGCACCGGTGCCCAGGACGGGCACCCTGAGGTCGGCGTCCCTGCCGAGGATGCGGACCAGTTCGTCGCGCAGGGCGTGGTCGAACTCGACGACCGGCGTGAAGGACTCGCGGACGACGTCGAGGTCGATGCCGTGTGCGGTGGCGTACTCGCGGGCCGCCTTCTCCACACCCGTGACGACGGTGTCGAGGGTCTCCTGGTCGGCGGCGCGGGAGTCCAGCCAGCCGCGCACCAGGGAGGGGATGGCGTTGACACCGTTGGGCTCGACCGCGATCTTGCCGAAGGTGGCGACGGCACCGGCGAGTTCGGCCTCGCGGCGGGCGGCGAGGACCGTCTCGGCGTACGACAGCATGGGGTCGCGCCGGTCGACGAGGCGGGTGGTGCCGGCGTGGTTGGCCTCGCCGCGGAAGTCGAAGCGCCATCGGCCGTGCGGCCAGATGGCGCTGGCGATGCCGACCCGGTCGCCGGAGATGTCCAGTGCCCGGCCCTGCTCGACGTGGAGTTCGACGAAGGCGCCGATGCGGGCGAGCCGCTCCGGGTCCGGCCCGATGGCGTCGGGGTCGTATCCGGCGGCCTCCATCGCCCGCGGCAGCGTGACGCCGTCGCCGTCGGTCAGCCGGTGCGCCTGCTCTGCGGTGAGCCGGCCCGCCGTGAGCCGTGATCCCACGCAGGCGAGCCCGAACCGGGCGCCCTCCTCGTCACCGAAGTTGACGATGGCCAGTGGCTTGTCGAACCGCACCGCCCTGCCGCGCAGTTCGTCCAGCGCGGCGAACGAGGACACGACCCCGAGGGGCCCGTCGAAGGCCCCGCCGTCCGGCACGGAGTCGAGGTGCGACCCGGTGACGACGGCGTCGCCCGCGTCCGGGTCGCCGAGCCACGCCCACTGGTTGCCGTTGTGGTCCACCTCGTAGGCCAGCCCGCGCGCCTCGGCCTGCTCCTTGAACCAGGCACGGCAGTCGGCGTCGGCCCCGTACCCGCCATCGGGGCGGTCGCCGCGGGCGGGGGCGCTGCGCCCGACCGGCAGCAGCTCCCCCCACATGCTGTGGAAGGTCACGCCTGGTCACCCTCGCGCATGGGCACCCGCACACCGCGCTCGGCCGCCACCGACTCCGCGATGTCGTATCCGGCGTCCACGTGCCGGATGACACCCATGCCGGGGTCGTTGGTGAGGACGCGGCGGATCTTCTCGCCGCCGAGCTTGGTGCCGTCGGCGACCGTCACCTGGCCGGCGTGGATGGAGCGGCCCATGCCGACGCCGCCGCCGTGGTGCAGGGAGACCCAGGACGCGCCCGAGGCCACGTTGACCATGGCGTTGAGCAGCGGCCAGTCGGCGATCGCGTCGGAGCCGTCGAGCATGGCCTCGGTCTCGCGGTACGGGGAGGCGACGGAACCGCAGTCGAGGTGGTCGCGGCCGATGGCCAGCGGGGCCGCCAGCTCGCCCGACGCCACCATGTCGTTGAAGCGCTCGCCGGCCTTGTCGCGCTCGCCGTAGCCGAGCCAGCAGATGCGGGCGGGCAGGCCCTGGAAGTGGACGCGCTCGCCGGCCATCTTGATCCAGCGGTGCAGGGACTCGTTCTCCGGGAAGAGTTCCAGGATCGCCTTGTCGGTCTTGGCGATGTCCGAGGCCTCGCCGGACAGGGCGGCCCAGCGGAAGGGGCCCTTGCCCTCGCAGAACAGCGGGCGGATGTAGGCGGGGACGAAGCCGGGGAAGGCGAACGCGCGGTCGTAGCCGGCCAGCTGGGCCTCGCCGCGGATGGAGTTGCCGTAGTCGAAGACCTCGGCGCCGGCGTCCATGAAGCCGACCATCGCCTCGACGTGCTTGGCCATCGACTCACGGGCGCGGGTGGTGAAGCCGGCCGGGTCCTTGGCCGCGGCGGAGGCCATGTCCTCGAACTCCACGCCCAACGGGAGGTACGACAGCGGGTCGTGGGCGGAGGTCTGGTCGGTGACGATGTCGATCGGGGCGCCCTCGGCGAGCATGCGCGGCAGCAGCTCGGCGGCGTTGCCGAGCAGTCCGACGGAGAGCGGGCGGCGGGCGTCGCGGGCCTCGACGGCGAGCTGGAGGGCGTGCTCCAGGGAGTCGGCCTTCACGTCCAGGTAGCGGTGCTCGATGCGGCGCTCGATGGCGCGCGGGTCGCAGTCGATGCAGATCGCGACGCCGTCGTTCATGGTCACCGCGAGCGGCTGGGCGCCGCCCATGCCGCCGAGGCCGGCGGTCAGGGTGATGGTGCCGGCAAGGGTGCCGTTGAACTTCTTCGCGGCGACGGCGGCGAAGGTCTCGTAGGTGCCCTGGAGGATGCCCTGGGTGCCGATGTAGATCCAGGAGCCGGCGGTCATCTGGCCGTACATGGTCAGGCCGAGGGCCTCCAGACGGCGGAACTCCTCCCAGTTGGCCCAGTCGCCGACCAGGTTGGAGTTGGCGATGAGGACGCGCGGGGCCCACTCGTGGGTCTGCATGACGCCGACCGGGCGGCCGGACTGGACCAGCATGGTCTCGTCCTGCTTGAGGGTGCGAAGGGTGCGCACCATCGCGTCGAAGGAACGCCAGTCGCGGGCGGCCTTGCCGGTGCCGCCGTAGACGACGAGCTTGTCGGGGTGTTCGGCGACCTCGGGGTCGAGGTTGTTCTGCAGCATCCGCAGGGCGGCTTCCTGCTGCCATCCCAGGGCGCTCAGTTCCGTACCGCGCGGCGCTCGTACGGGGCGGGGTCCTGACATGGTCTGCCTCCTAGCGGATTGCTCACCGGGGGATTGTTACTTCTGCTATTCACATCCTTGCGCTCTGAATAGAGCTAGTCAATACATCGGGTGCGGCGGCGGCGGCGCGTCGCGGGTGTTTGGCTGGATGCATGGGTGCGGACGGCGACAGGACGGGGGGCGTGGTGGGCGGCTGCGGCGACGGGTACGGGGGCGACGAGGAACGGGTCGTCCGGCGCGACGAGGCGGTGCGGGCAGCGGCGGAGCGGGGGCTGGTCGGGCCCGGGGCGCCCGTCGCCGGGCTGCTGGACGTCATGGGCATCCGGGAGTCGGCGGCGGCGCTGCGGGCGGCGTTCGACTCGGTGGTGGCGCCGGGCACGCCGGTGCTGCACGCCTTCGCGGTGAAGGCGACCCCGCTGGTGCCGGTGCTGCGGCTGCTGGACGCGGCGGGCGTGGGCGCGGAGGTGGCCAGTCCGGGCGAGCTGGCGCTGGCGCGCGCGGCCGGGATCCCGCCGTCCCGCACGGTCCTCGACTCGCCGGCCAAGACCGCGGCCGAACTGCGCGAGGCACTGGCGCTGGGGATCGCCGTCAACGCGGACAACCCGCAGGAGCTGGACCGCGTCGACGCGCTCGTACGGTCCGCCCCGAGCCGGTCCCCGCTCGGGATCCGGGTGAATCCGCAGGTCGGCGGCGGCTCCATCGAGGCGACCTCGACGGCCACGCCGACCTCGAAGTTCGGCGTGGCGCTGCGCGACGAGGGGGCCCGGGAGTGGGTCGTACAGGCGTACGCCGACCGGCCGTGGCTGACCCGGCTGCACGCGCACACCGGCTCGCAGGGCATTCCGCTGTCGCTGATGGCGCAGGGCGTGGCGGAGACGTACGCGCTGGCCGAGGAGATCAACGCGCGCGTGGGGCGGCGGCAGATCGATACGCTCGACATCGGCGGCGGGCTCCCGGTGAACTTCACCTCGGACGCGACGGCACCGACGTTCGCGCAGTACGCGCGGCTGCTCGGCGAGGTGGTGCCGGGGCTGTTCGACGGGCGTTACGGGCTGGTGACCGAGTTCGGGCGGTCGCTGCTGGCCGAGCACGGGACCGTGCTGGCACGGGTGGAGTACGCCAAGAGCGCCGGCGGGCGCCGGATCGCCGTGACGCACGCGGGTGTGCAGGTGGCGACGCGCACGGTGTACGCGCCGGAGGCGTGGCCGCTCAGGATCGCCGCGTACGACGCGAAGGGGCGGCCCAAGTCCGGGCCCGAGGTGGTGCAGGACGTCGCGGGCCCGGCCTGTTTCTCGGGCGACCTGCTCGCCCGGGCGCACGCGATGCCCCTTTTGGAGGCGGGCGACCTCGCGGCGGCACTGGACACGGGCGCGTACTACTTCGCCCACCACTACGCCTACAACTCCCTTGCCCGGCCGGGCATTTACGGCTTCGCCCCGGACGGCTCGGGCGGCCTGGCCTTCGCGACGGTGCGCGAGCCGCAGACGCTGGACGAGATCGTGGCCGAATCGGGAGGGGCTCACGCGTCCGCCCTCACCGCCCTTCGGGCTTCGGGAAGCCGTTGACACGCCCCGACTGCCACGACGATCAACTGAAGTGAAAGCAGGCAAGCTGACCACCCTAGCCCTAGGCACGCATGTTCCACCGGAAAATGCCATAAGACTCACCCCTCGCGCACACGTTGCGTAGTGTCTCCGTCACTCAGCCGGAGTTCCAGGTGGGAGGGGAACCGGGGTGCCCGGAATCGACGAGTGCCTGCTCGAAGCTATGCGCCTGCCCGGTGCCCGGGGTGCGGCGCTGGTGGACTGGACGAGCGGGCTGGCCCTGGGCGCCGTCGGGGAGGCCCCCGGCGGTGACCACGAGACGACCGCGGCCGAGGCCGCGGAACTGGCCCGGCTGGCCGCCGAGCACGGTGCCTTCGCGGCCGGGGATCCGGACGACGAGCGGCCCCCGGTCGAGGACCTGATCGTCAGCAACCGGGACAGCTACCACCTGCTGCGGTTCGTGGTCACGTCCTTCGACAGCACCGTGTTCCTGCATCTGTGGCTGGCCCGCGAGGACGGCAATCTCGCGCTCGCCCGCATCCGTCTCGGCGAGATGGCCGATCGGCTGGTGCTGGCATGACCGTGGTCGGGACGCCGCCGCCGCTGCCCGTGCGGGACAAGGCGGGCGCACGGGAGCAGGGCCAGGGCGCCCTCTCGCCGATGCTGACCCGGCTCGCCGACGAGCGGGCCACCGGCGTCCTCGTCCGCGAGCACGGCACCCTGCACCTCACCGAGGGCCGCGTGGTGCACGCCGAGAGCCCGCTTGCCCCCGGTCTCGACGTGCTCCTCACGGCCCACGGCGCGCTCGCCCCGGGCGACTGGAGACAGGCCGCGGACCGGGCCGGCGGCCCGGCCGGCGCCGCCCGTCTGCTGCTCGACACCGGCCGGCTGAGCGCGGGCGCCCTGGAGCTGTGCCAACTGAGTGCGCTGTACGACGCCGGGTACTTCGCCCTGGCACCCAGCAGCACCCCGGGGCGTTTCCGGTACGGCACCGCACCCCGCGTCTCCGTCCTGCGGCCGTTGCCGGTCACCGCCCTGGAGCGGGAGACCCTGCGCCGCCGGGCGCTCCTGCACCGCATCTTCCCGGACCCGGTCACCGACAGCGCGCCGCTGATCCGGGCCGATCCCGTGGCCGCCCCGCCGGTCCCCCCCCGGCAACGGGCGGTCCTGGAGCGGCTGGACGGCGTCCGCACCGCGTCGGACATAGCGCGGGAGCTGGGCAGGAAGGCGTTCCACACGCTGGTGGACGTACGCCGGCTGGCGGCGGCGGGACTGGTGTCGCCCGGCCCGACGGCGCCCGGACCGGCGCCCCCGCCGCTTCCCCCGGTCACCGACCCCGACATCGCGCTGCTGAAGAGGCTCAGGAATGCGCTGGAGGCCCTTTGAACGGAACCGACCCGCCGAGAGGGGAGATCTGATGGCGGCCCAGCCCGACATCGTGGACGAGCTGCGCCGGCTGCGCAGCCGCGTTCCCCAGCTCACCGGCGCCCTCGCGGCGGGCGTCGACGGTCTCGTCGTCGCCCATGACGCCCCGGGCGTCGACCCCGAGAGCCTGGCGGCGCTGACCGCGGCCGCGCTCGGCGTCGCCGTGCGGATGGCGGACACGACGGGGCAGGGCGACTTCCGGGAACTGCTGGTGCGCGGCTCTGACGGCTACATCGCGACCTACGCGGCGGGCCGCAGTGCCGTCCTGACGCTGCTCGCCCAGGACCGGGTCAACGTGGGCCGGCTGCACCTGGAGGGCCGCCGGGCCGGCGCCCGGATCGGGGAGCTGGTCGACGCCGCCGAGGCCGCCGCGGCCAAGAAGCAGGTGCGCCCCGCACCGGCGGCCAGGTCGGCCGCCCCGCGCACGCGGCCCACCCGCACACCACGAACCACCGCCACCGACGGGCGCACGGCAACCGACGCGCGCACCGCGACCGACAGTTGAGAAGCATCAAGGGAGAAGAGGCAGCACGATGGCCAACACCGAGACCGCTCTGAAGGAAGCCCTGACCTCGATCGAGGGCGCGACCGGAGTCGCGCTCGTCGACTACACCAGCGGTATGGCGCTGGGCACGATGGGAGGCAGCAAGAGCTTCGACCTGAACGTGGCCGCGGCCGGCAACACCGACGTGATCAGGGCCAAGATGCGCACCATGGAGCACCTCGGCCTCAAGGGCGAGATCGAGGACATCCTGATCACGCTGTCCAGCCAGTACCACCTGATCCGGCTGCTCAAGGGCCGCGGCGGCAACGGGCTGTTCCTCTACCTGGTCCTCGACCAGTCCAGGGCCAACCTGGCGATGGCCCGGCACCAGCTGAAAAGGATCGAGGAGGAGCTCGAGGTCTGAGCTCAGACGAGCGCCGCGGTGCGGCGGCGGGTCCCGCCCGGGGCCGCGTCGCCCGCGGCGATGCCCGTGCCGCGGTAGGCCTTGACGGCCTTGCCCGCGGGGCGGCCGCCGCGCTTGTCCAGCCAGTCGACACGCAGCCACAGCAGCGCGTCCTCGGCCCGTTCGCGGCGGCCCAGCCAGGCGGCCTTCAGCCGCAGCCCGGTTCCGGTCCCGGCCAGCAGCATGCCGCCGGCCGCGGGCACGGCGAAGGAGCTGCCCAGCGCGACGGCGAAGGCGAGCAGCAGCCACCAGCGGTGTCCCCGGCGCCAGTTGCGCACCGTCACCGCACGGTCCTGCAGCACGTCGTGCCTGCCCGCACGGGCGGCGCCCCGGGCCAGGGCGGCGTACCGGCCGCGGCGCGCGTAGGCCACGGCGGCGGCGCCGATGACGAACAGTGCGGCCCCGGCCAGAACGCCGATCCGGCGCCCGGTCACCCCGGGCGGCAGGACGCCGACGCCCGCGGCGAACACCCCGCACCACCACAGCGGCGCCGCCCCGGCCCGTACGACGACGGCCACCCGGGCCAAACCCTGTCCTCCGCGTTCTCCGCGCGCCATGCTCCGCCTCCCAGGCCTGCTGCGAAACTCCCGTCGGACGGGCACGGTAGCGAGCCAAGGTGAGACGAGTCTGAGAGCCGCGCGGACCAAACCGCCGGGCCGCGCCGGGTCAGTCCACGAACAGACCCCGCGCCGCCGCCCGCGCGTCGAACTCCTCCAGCCGGACCTGCGCGTCCGGCAGGTCGTCGCACATGGCTTCCAGCAGCACCCGCCCCAGCAGCATGGGCGCGCAGGCGGTGTCGAAGGCGAGCCCGGTGCCGACGGCGGCGGGCAGCAGCAGGTCCGAGTGCCTGGCGACGGGCGCGAACGCCGAGTCGGCGACCGTGACGACCGTAAGGCCGCTCTCCTTGGCGTAGGCCAGGGTGTCGACGACCTCGCGCGGGTGGCGCGGCAGCGCGAAGCACAGCAGGGCCGAGGCGCCCGCGCGTACGGCCGCGTCGATGCGGTCGTGGACCATCGTGCCGCCCTGGTCGAGCAGCCGGACGTCCGGGTGGACCTTGGCGGCGAAGTAGGCGAATCCGTAGGCCTGGGAGGCCGCGGCCCGCAGCCCGAGTACGGGCAGCGAAGGGGAGGCGGCCAGGATCCGGCCCGCCTTCTGCACCGGCCGCGGGTCGGCCAGCAGTTCGGCCAGGTGCCGCAGGTTCTCGATCTCGGCCTCGACGGCCTGCTGGTACTCGTTGTACGAGCCCGGACCCGCGGCAGGCTCGGCGGGCACCACCTCGCGCAGGTGCCTGCGCAGCGCCGGGTAGCCGTCGAAGCCGAGGGCGACCGCGAAGCGGGTCACGGACGGCTGGCTGACCCCGGCCAGTTCGGCCAGCTCCACGCTGGACAGGAACGGCACGTCGGCGGCGCGCCGCACCATGCTGTGCGCGATGCGCCGCTGGGTCGGCGTGAGCCGGTGCCCCTCGAAGAGCGCCTGCAACCGTGTGGCCGGGCTGTCGGTCACGCTCATGACGTGCTCCCCCTCCAGATGTCCGTGAACCGGTCGAGCAGTGCGGCCGCCGATGTCACGTCGTCCGTGAGCGGCCGGTCGGCCAGGTCCTCGTCGAGCACCGACTCGGCGAGCGTCAGCGCCCGCCCGGCCGGTAGCTCCGGATCCGGTTTCAGGTCGCGCTGGCGCAGCGCCCGTACGGCGGCGACGAGTTCGCAGCCCACCACCAGACGGTACGCACCACAGGCGCGCAGCGTTTGCCGGGCGGCGAGAGAGGCGAAACTGGCCTGTTCCTCGACGCCCCGGGAGAGTACAGCGTGGCCGAGGGAGGCGGGGGCCGAGAAGGCCCGCAGGTCGCCAAGGGCGGCCCCGGCGGCGTACTCCAGGATCATCACGCCGGAGGAGGCGGACTCGTGGTCGGCGAGGAAGGGGCGCAGCCGGGTGTAGGCGGGCTCGTTGAGGGTGGACAGGCGGGACGTCGACAGGCGGGCCACCTGGGTGACCGCGAGCCTGAAGTGGTCCAGGGCGAGGGCCAGTTGGGCCTGGTAGAAGCCGCCGTGGTGGTAGGCGGCCAGGTCCTCGGGGGAGATGAGGGGATTCTCGGCGGCCGCGTTGATCTCGACCGTGAGCACTCGCTCCAGCGCGTCGGCCGCGTCGTGCGCGGGGCCGTGGATCTGGGGGAGGCAGCGAAAGCCGTACGGGTCCTGGATCCGGCCGAGCGGCGGGGTGGGCCGGTCGGCGGCGCCGATCAGCTCCCGCATCCGGCGGGCGACTTCGACGGTGCCGTGGTGCGGACGGGCGGCGTGGACGGGGGCGGCGTACGCCTCGTGCGATCCGTCGACGGCCAGGAGGGAGAGGGCGGCCACGACCTGGGTGGCCTCGATCAGTCCGCGCAGTTCGTGCAGCGCGAGCGCGGACTGCCCGAGGGTGAGGGCGTTGCTGCTGATGAAGGCCAGGGCGTCGTTGTTGTCGAGCGGCTGCGGCCCGGGGGCGCCCGCTCCCCGCCACGGGTGCTCGCCCGCCAGTGCCAGCCCGGCCTGCGCCAGTGCCGCGATGTCGCCCGTGCCGACCGAGCCGAACTCGTTGACGACCGGGTGCGCCCCGCTCTCCAGCGCCTCGCACAGCGCCGTGACGACGGTGGGCCGCAGCCCGGCGCCGCCGGCCAGCAGCTGGTTGGCGCGGACGGCGAGCATCGCCCGCACCTGCCTGGCCGGCAGCTCGTCCCCGATGGCGCCGGCGTGGCTGCGCAGCAACCTGAGGCCGTGTCCGGCGGCCGCCTCGGTCGGCACGTCCTCGTTCCGGTTGGCGCCGACGCCGGTGGAGCGGCCGTAGACACGGCCGGTGGCGGCGATCTGCCGGGCGGCGTCCCAGGACTCCGTCACCCGCTTCATGGCGTCGTTCCCGGGGACCGGCCGTACGGCCCCGTCCGCCAGACGCACGACGTCGTCGATGCCGAGGCCGATGCCGTCGAGCACCACCACCGAGGAGGGCGCGTCGGCAAAGGCGCCCGCGACCTGGGACGACATCACGGCCCCGCCTCCTCGAACCAAGCTATTCAGACACCATGAACTTTGCATGCCGCTATGCAGTCAGGCAAGGGGAGCACTCGACCAAGCGACGGCGGGGCGGGAGCGGTGATCCGGCGAGGAGTCGACCACGAGGCACCGAACAGGCCCGGACCGACACGCAGAGTGACGGCGCAGACGCGCCACGCTCGGCGAACCGCTCGCCGGCAACCGGCACTACGCCTCCGGGCACCCGCCGCGCCGGCCGGAGAAGGGCCGGGAGAACAGCCCGGGTCCGCGACGTCATCCGCGCCGGTCCGGCCTTCGCAACGGCCCATGTCGCCGTCGCGCGTCTCTTCTGCACCGGGCTCGTCCCCTGCCGCCCTGAGAAACCCCGCGCGGACAGGGGGGCTAACCCCAGTGCGGCGCGGACACCGACTCCCTAACGTGGCCCGTATGACGGGAATGGAGGCGCAGGACGCCGACCTGAAGAAGGAACTCGACGCCACTCTGCAGGCCCGCAGGGAGCTCGGCGAGGAGTACGAGCCGGCGCGGGGCGAATCCATCCTGGTGAATGGGGGCCACCGGGGGCACAACCCGGGGGGACCCCCGGGGGGGCCGCCCCCGGGGGGGGCCCGCCCCGGCCGCCCCCCCCCCCCGCCGCACCCTGCGCGACCCGGACCTGGAACGCCGGCTCTCGGCCGCCGTACCGCACACCACCACCCCCACCCGGGGGCGCCTCGTCGAAGTGCTCCGGCGCCCCGACGGCGACCAGCTCGTCGTCCGCC
>NZ_JBHYKH010000009.1:31024-34285 GCF_042741275.1 Streptomyces sp. NPDC058964 | reverse complement strand
TTCGGCGCGGGCGGTGGTTCTACATTTCGTGGTGATGGGCCACACGCGTATCGACTCCGCGGTCGAACGCCGGCTGCGCAGGCAGCTCGCCGAACAGCAGATGCAGTTCGCCCGCGGCACCCGGTCCCCCCGGGGCGGCGACTCCTGGGGCGAGCGGTTCGGCTTCGCCATCGTCTCGCTGGTGCTGGCGATCCCGCTGTCCGCGATCGGCGGCGCCCTCGGGCATCTGCCGGGCCTCTTCGCCGCCTGGATCGGCATCGTCGGCGTCAACGCGGTCCAGGCCGTACGCCTCAACCCCGAGCTCTTCGCGGGACGGCAGCGCCGGTCGGACCGGTCGTCCGATCTGTAGAAGAGGACCGGGACGGCCGGGAGAACCCGGAGGACGGGAAAGGCCGGGAGGACCCGGAGGACCGGGCGGAAGAGATGTGCGCGGGGACCGCCGCACCCCCGTTGCCGGGGGGCGGGACGACGGCGGTCCCCGCGAGGGACGCGGGCCGGGTCAGGCCGGGCTTGCGCGTCCTAGGCGTCCATGGAGGTCCGGGAGCCGCTCCGGAGGTCCTAGGCGCCGTTCGGCGCCGGCCTGGGCGGGGAGCCGCTCCCGCCCTGCCGACACCCCCTAATGTGCCGGACCCGTGTTAAGCGGGTGCTGCGCGCACGTGACACGCTCGTACCACTTCCGCGAAGTCCCCGACTCCGGCGGGACACCGCAAATCCGGTGCGGTCACGGGCAGTTCACCGGACGTTCGCTACTGCTTTCCGCCCTTGGCGAGGAAGGCCAGCAGGTCCTGGCGGCTGACCACGCCGGTCGGCTTGCCCTCGACGAGGACGATCGCGGCGTCCGCCGAACCGAGCACGGACATCAGGTCCCCGACCGGCTCGCCGGAACCGACCTGCGGCAGCGGGGCGCACATGTGCTTCTCCAGCGGGTCGTCGAGCGAGGCCCGCTTGTTGAACAGGGCGTCGAGCAGCTCCCGCTCCACGACCGAGCCGACGACCTCGGCCGCCATCACGTCCGGGTGTCCGGCGCCCGGCTTCACGACCGGCATCTGCGAGACGCCGTACTCGCGCAGCACCTCGATGGCCTGGCCGACGGTCTCCTCGGGGTGCATGTGGACGAGGGACGGGATGGAGCCGCCCGCCTTGTCGTTCAGGACGTCGGCGACGCGGGCGCTGGGGCCCTCGTCCTCCAGGAAGCCGTAGTCGGCCATCCACTCGTCGTTGAAGATCTTGCTGAGGTAGCCACGGCCGCTGTCGGGGAGGAGGACGACGACGACGTCGTCCGGGCCCAGCCGCTCGGCGACGCGCAGAGCGGCGACGACGGCCATGCCGCAGGAGCCGCCGACAAGGAGCCCCTCCTCCTTGGCGAGCCTGCGGGTCATCTGGAAGGAGTCCTTGTCGGACACGGCGACGATCTCGTCCGCGACGGTCCGGTCGTACGCCGTCGGCCAGAAGTCCTCACCGACGCCCTCGACCAGGTACGGCCGCCCGGAGCCGCCGGAGTACACGGAGCCCTCGGGGTCGGCGCCGACGACCTTCACCCGGCCGTCGCTGACATCCTTCAGATAGCGGCCGGTGCCGGAGATGGTGCCGCCGGTGCCCACGCCCGCCACGAAGTGGGTGATCTTCCCCTCCGTCTGCTCCCACAGCTCGGGGCCGGTCGAGTGATAGTGGGAAAGGGGGTTGTTGGGGTTGGAGTACTGGTCGGGCTTCCATGCGCCGGGAGTCTCGCGCACCAGCCGGTCCGACACGTTGTAGTACGAGTCCGGGTGCTCGGGGGCCACGGCGGTCGGGCAGACGACGACCTCGGCGCCGTAGGCACGCAGCACGTTGATCTTGTCGGTGCTCACCTTGTCGGGGCACACGAAGATGCACTTGTAGCCCTTCTGCTGGGCCACGATGGCAAGACCGACACCCGTGTTTCCACTGGTCGGCTCCACGATCGTGCCGCCCGGCTTGAGCTCCCCGCTCTGCTCGGCGGCCTCGATCATGCGCAGGGCGATGCGGTCCTTCACGGAGCCGCCCGGGTTGAAGTACTCCACCTTGGCCAGGACGGTGGCCTGGATGCCCTTGGTCACGCTGTTGAGCTTCACCAGCGGGGTGTTGCCGACGAGGCTGATCATCGAGTCGTGGAATCGCACCGTTGTCTCCGGTCGCTTTCAAAAATCTGGTCGTGATTGTCCAGCCAGCCTACGGCCAGGGATGTGCGTTCACTCCCCGTTGAGATTGGCCGACGGTCGGTACGGGGCAATGAGTGGATGTACGGCTACGAGGAGGTGGCGGCGACGTATGACGAGCATGTCGAGGGCGAGGGTGGCCCGGCGGATCGCGGCCGGTGCGGCGTACGGCGGCGGCGGGGTCGGGCTGGTCGGCGCGGCGGCCGTCGGTCTGGTGCTGGCCGAGGTGCGGATGGCCCGGATCCGGGTGGGCAACGGCACCGACAAGCACGTCCCCGTGGCGGACGGTCTGTACGGCCACGCCTACGACACCCCGGGTGAACCGCCCCTCCGTCTGACCATCCTCGGCGACTCCACGGCGGCGGGCCAGGGCGTGCACCGGGCGGGCCAGACGCCGGGCGCGCTGCTGGCCTCGGGGCTGGCCGCGGTAGCGGAACGCCCCGTGCACCTCCACAACGTCGCCCTTCCCGGGGCCCAGTCGGACGACCTCGACCGGCAGGTGGCCCTGGTCCTGTCGTCCCCCTTCCCCGTCCCCGACATCTGCGTGATCATGATCGGCGCGAACGACGTGACGCACCGGATGCCGCCCACGCGCTCGGTCCGTCACCTGTCGGCGGCGGTACGCCGGCTGCGCACGGCCGGTGCCGAGGTCGTCGTCGGCACCTGTCCCGACCTGGGCACGATCGAACCGGTCCAGCAGCCGCTGCGCTGGCTGGCCCGCCGGGCCTCGCGGCAGTTGGCGGCGGCCCAGACGATCGGCGTGGTGGAGCAGGGGGGCCGCACGGTGTCCCTGGGCGATCTGCTGGGTCCGGAGTTCGAGGCGAATCCGCGCGAACTGTTCGGCCCCGACAACTACCACCCCTCCGCGGAGGGCTACGCCACGGCGGCCATGGCGGTCCTGCCGACCGTCTGCGCGGCCCTGGGCCTGTGGCCCGCGGAGGAGGAGCGGCCGGACGTCTCGCGGCGGGAGGGCTTCCTGCCGGTGGCGAGGGCCGCAGCGGAGGCCGCGTCCGAGGCGGGCACCGAGGTCACGGCGGCGATGCCGACCGGGCCGCGCGGACCCTGGGCCCTTCTCACGCGCCGCAGG
>NZ_JBHYKH010000009.1:22234-31014 GCF_042741275.1 Streptomyces sp. NPDC058964 | reverse complement strand
GCGGGGGGGGGGGGGCGGTGGGGGGGGCGCGCGCGGGGGGGCCCACCCCGCCCCCGCGGGCTCGCCCCCCGGGGCGGCGGGCCCCGGGGCCCGGGAACACGCCCCCCCGCCGCCGCCGCGTCCCCGAAGCGGCCCCGGCTTCGACGGAGCCGTCCGTCTCGGATCCCGCCTCCCAGCCGACGGAGTCGGGAAGCGGGTGTGCATAGCGCCGAGTACAGCCGGAACCTCCGCGAAAACCCGCTCCCGCCCCGTCCGGCGCAGGACGAGGCCGCCCGGACCGAGGGTCGGGGGGCGAATCCCCCGGGACGGCACCCCCTGCCCACCCGCACGATCCCGGGCAAACCACCGGAGGACCAAGCAAGCGCTTAGACAATTGCGGCCAGGGTCACACCCGCACACGCGTGACCCGGGCCATACGTACGGGTAACTTCCCAACCAGCCCGCCAATTTCCTGCACGTCACTGGAGCCGTGATGCCCGAAGCCGTCATCGTCTCGACCGCCCGCTCCCCGATCGGCCGCGCTTTCAAGGGCTCCCTCAAGGACCTGCGCCCGGACGACCTCACCGCCACGATCATCCAGGCGGCCCTCGCGAAGGTTCCCGAGCTGGACCCGAGGGACATCGACGACCTGATGCTCGGCTGCGGTCTCCCCGGTGGCGAACAGGGCAACAACCTCGGCCGGATCGTCGCCGTACAGATGGGCATGGACCACCTGCCGGGCTGCACGATCACCCGCTACTGCTCCTCGTCCCTCCAGACCTCCCGCATGGCCCTGCACGCCATCAAGGCCGGCGAGGGCGACGTCTTCATCTCGGCCGGCGTCGAGATGGTCTCGCGGTTCGTGAAGGGCAACTCCGACAGCCTGCCGGACACGCACAACCCCTTCTTCGCCGAGGCGGAGGCCCGTACCGCCGCCGTCGCCGAGCAGGAGGGCACGACCTGGCACGACCCGCGTGAGGACGGCCTCGTCCCCGACGCCTACATCGCGATGGGGCAGACGGCCGAGAACCTGGCCCGCTGGAAGGGCGTCACCCGCCAGGACATGGACGAGTTCGGCGTCCGCTCGCAGAACCTCGCCGAGGAAGCCATCAAGAACGGCTTCTGGGAGCGCGAGATCACGCCGGTGACGCTCCCCGACGGCACGGTGGTCAGCAAGGACGACGGCCCGCGCGCCGGCGTCACGCTGGAGGGCGTCCAGGGCCTCAAGCCGGTCTTCCGCCCGGACGGCCTGGTCACCGCGGGCAACTGCTGCCCGCTGAACGACGGCGCCGCCGCGGTCGTCATCATGTCCGACACCAAGGCGCGTGAGCTCGGCCTGACCCCGCTCGCCCGCATCGTGTCCACGGGCGTCTCCGGACTGTCCCCCGAGATCATGGGCCTCGGCCCGGTGGAGGCCTCTCAGCAGGCCCTCCGTCGCGCCGGTCTCACCATCGACGACATCGACCTGGTGGAGATCAACGAGGCCTTCGCCGCCCAGGTGATCCCCTCCTACCGCGACCTCGGCATCGACGTCGACAGGCTGAACGTCAACGGCGGCGCCATCGCGGTCGGCCACCCCTTCGGCATGACCGGCGCCCGCATCACCGGCACGCTCATCAACTCCCTCCAGTTCCACGACAAGCAGTTCGGTCTGGAGACGATGTGCGTCGGCGGCGGCCAGGGCATGGCGATGGTCATCGAGCGCCTCAGCTGATCCGGCTCCGCACGGACGACCCGGCGCCGGTCCCGCAGTGTGACCGGCGCCGGACCCAGCGTGACCCCTTCGGTCCGGCGGTCGATGGATTCCGAACGTCGGACCGATTTGTGATCCAATCTCCCCCAGGATGTGACCTACCCCCCTCGGCGGGGATGTCTGCGCAGGTCAGAGCTGCTATCGGGGTAAACCCTCGGACCGATTTCCTGTCCGTTTCGTGACGTTACGCACTGACAGCTGGTTAGTCCGCCCTTCAAGCTGATGTAGGAAGTCGGGGGTCGACTTTGAACCGGGAGTACGTCAGTGAGCGCCATGCCGATCGCCCTGCTGCTCACCACGGCCGCCACCGGTGCCGTGGGCGTCGCTGTCCTGCGCACCGTGCTGGTGCTGCGCCGCCAGGTCGCCGCTCTGCACGCCCAGCTCGCCGAGAGCCAGGCGGCCGCGACGCGCGCCCTGCTGCCCGCCGCCCGCACCGCCGACGCCGACGAGATACGCGCCGCGGTCGCCGAGGCACTCGCCGAGGAGCGGGAGCGGGAGCTGGCCGAGGCACGCGCCTTCTGGGCCGCACAGGAGTCCCGTGACGCCTCCGGCGCGCCCTCCCTGCTCGGCCTGGCCGACAGCGAGGTGTTCCTGCCCCGCCAGACCGACTTCGTGGGCATGGAGCCGCTGGAGCCGGTCACCGAGCCGAGCACGGAGGCCGACGAGTTCTCCCCCAAGGACTTCGTCCAGGGAGGCACCCCCACGGAGTCCCCCGAGCTCGCCGCGGCACGTCGCCGCCACCCTTCGCACCCCGACTTCGTACCGGTGCAGTCGCCCGTGGTGAACGACCACGAGCGCACGGTCGGCACCCTGGAGCAGCTCGCCGAGGCCCGGGTCGAACTGACCGACGTGCGTCCGGGCCCGCTGGGCACCCTCGACGTCTACGTCTTCGCCGACGGCACGACCCTGTGCATGACCCCGGGCCACCGTGAGACCGCGGAGCGCCTGGCGTCCGCACTGCGCGCGGGCGAGAACCCGTACCTCCTCGGCGGCTCGGGAATCTCGGGCGCGTACACGCTGACGTTCGCGTGCGGCGAGGAGAACGTCTACATCCTGGCCGACCGGGTCATCGCGTCCCTGTAGCCCAGCGGTCCACGCATCACGCGCCGGAGGTCTCCTAGACCCCGGCGCGTTTCTGTGCCTCCTCCACCAGCTTCACCGCCTCCTCGACCTCGGCGTCGGTTTTCAGCACGACTGCCAAGTCGTGCACGGCCACGGTGATCTGGTCGGCGACCGCGAACATGCCCGCGTCGGGCATCTCCCGAGGCTCCCCCGAGGGATCCTCGATCTGCTGGGCACGCAGTGCCAAGTCCCTGGCCAGCGCCAGCGCCTCCGCGGCGGCGCTGCGCTGGAGGCGGCTCTGCGGCGCGGCCCGCAGCCGGTCGGCGAAGTGATCCACGGCTCGGGTCAGAGGTGTCGTGTCAACCACGCCGCGAGACTACGCGTCGCACCAGGACTGTTGCCAATACGCCAACGCTCAGGCACGGTGACGTGAAGGACCGGCTTCGTCGAATGCGTCCGGAGGCGCCGATGTCCCAAGTCTTCTCCGAGGAGACCCATCGCAATCTGCTCGCCCGCATCCCCCATTGCACCGGCCGTGAAGTCTCCGACTGGCTTCGCGCCGTCGAGGAAGGCCCCGCTCTCTTCCGCTTCGAGGAGAAGGTCAGCTGGCTCCGGCACGAGCACAATCTCGCGTACGGCCACGCCAAGGCGATCGTTCACGAATATGACCTGAGGAGGGCCGCGCGCAAGCTGCTCTGAGCGCGCATCGCGTACACACGGCGAAGGGCCCCGGGTCGAACTTCCGTTCTAGTGGTCGTCGCAACACCCCAGTTCAAGGGGTGCGATGGACTTCGAGATCCGGAAGGATCGGCGGCCTCAGGGGCCGAGGAGGTTGGACCGTGAGCGGGAGGAATACCTTCGGCTCGTGGATCTTGGAATAGGGAACACGGAAGCCTGCCGGATCGTCGGTATCAACCGCCGCACCGGCAAGCGTTGGCTCTACGGCCGGCAGGCATCCGGGAGGTACAAGGCAGCCCCGCCCATCGTGGATACGGGGCTGCCCTGGCAGACGCCGGAACCCCCGGCTCGCCCTGAGGAGCCCGTTGGCCCCTCGCGCTACCTCACCGAGGGCGACCGCATCCACATCGCTGACCGGATCCGGGAGAAGGCGTCCGTCCGGGCCATCGCGGCCGAGCTGGGCCGCAGTCCCTCCACCGTCAGCCGGGAGATCCGCCGCAACCGCACGCTCATGCCCAACGGCGGCTGGTACTACCGTCCGCACGCCGCCCAGCGCCGCGCGGACGCCCGCAAACCGCGCCCCAAGCCCGGCAAGATCGGCCAGAACCCCGAGCTGCGGGACTTCGTCCAGGACCACCTGACCCGGCGGTGGAGTCCGGAGCAGATCTGCCACGCTCTACGGGCACGTTTCCCCGACCGGCCGGAGATGCACGTGGTCCACGAGACGATCTACCAGGCGCTTTACGTCCAGGGCCGCGGGGAACTGAGGCGCGAGCTGACCCGGGCACTGCGGACCGGACGCGCGATGCGCCGCCCGCACCGGCACTCGGCAGCCCGCCGATCGCGGTTCGTGCACCCCATGGTCATGATCAGCGAACGGCCGGCCGAGGTCGCCGACCGGGCCATCCCCGGCCACTGGGAAGGCGACCTGATCCTCGGCAAGAACAACGGCTCCGCCATCGGCACCCTGGTCGAACGCAGCACCCGCTACCTGATGCTCGTGCACCTCCCACGCGACCACGGCGCCGCCGCTGTCCGAAACGCGCTCACCGAGACCGTCCAGACTCTCCCACCTCACCTGATGCGGTCACTGACCTGGGACCAGGGCATCGAGATGGCCTCCCACCGAGCCTTCACCGTCACCACGGACATCCCGGTCTACTTCTGCGACCCGGCCAGCCCCTGGCAGCGCGGCTCGAACGAGAACACCAACGGCCTGCTGCGGCAGTACTTCCCCAAGGGCACCGACCTGTCACGCCACAGCCGAGAGGACCTGGCCGCCGTCGCCGCCGAACTCAACAGCCGCCCACGCAAAACGCTCGGCTGGGAAACCCCAGCCGAGCGTCTGTCTAAACTGCTCGCGGCTTGATCAACTCACCACGGTGTTGCTACGACCCCTGGAATCCGCCGCAGACCGGGGCCTTGCGTTTGCAGACGAGTTGGCGAGTACTTGCCCCTCCACTCGAAGGCTCCGTAGGTGCCGGGACCTCGTCGCGGCGAGTTCAGGAGGCGGTACCGGGACGACGGGGAACTCCTCGACGTCCCGGCCCGGGCTGGATGCCTACTTCTTGACCCGGACTGCGTTGCGCACGTCGGACGCGATCTTGGCCGACTCGTCCATCGTGTAGGTCTTCGCCCCTGCGGTCGGCTCCACGACACCCATCGTGCTGTAGTCCGCCCAGATGCACATGTACGTCGTCTGGGGCTTGTGAGTCAGCTGGTTCGTGCTGTCCGCCTGCTGGCACTTCATCACAGCACCGTCCAGGCCGTCGGGCGTGACGGACTTGGCGTCGCCCACCAGCTTGACGTCCTTGGAGTCGGTGTCCCTCTTCATCTGGGCGAAGGTGGTGTCCAGGGCCTTCTGGGGGTCCTTCACCGTGCCGTAGACGCCGAAGTAGGTGATGTTCTCGGCGGTCTGTGCCTTCGCCAGGTCACTCGGGTCGGTGCCGTCGATGGCCGTCAGGTCGACGGTCGAGTAGATGGCCCCGACGGAGGTGGCGTCCGTGACGCCGGCCTTGGCGAGGTCCTTCTCGTCGCTGGAGGTCGCCTTCTCCTCCTTGCCGTTGCCCATCCGCTTGTACTTGTCGGCGAGAAGGGAGGCCGGCGTCGTGAGCTTGTGCGGGCCGTCGTCGGAGAGGCCACCGCTCCCGCTCCCGCTCAGCACGAAGTACGCGCCGACCGCGACCGCCGCCACCACGGCCACCGCACCGATGATCAGGCCCGTCTTCTTCTTGCCGCCGCCCGGGGCCGGGGGCTGGGGTACGTATGCGCCCTGCCCGTAGGGGGCCGTCGGCTGGCCGTACGGGTTCGGCTGCGGGGGGACGCCCTGCTGCGGGTAGCCGTAGCCGGGCTGGGGCTGGGGCTGGGGCGGAGGGGTCTGCTGGGGGTAGCCGTAGCCGGGCTGGGGGGCCTGCGGCTGCTGGCCGTAGGGGCCCGGCTGGCCGTACGGTCCGGGCTGCTGGGGCTGCCCGCCGTACGGGCCCGGCTGGTTGTGACTCATTTCTGGGTTCCCCTCCAGATGCTTATGTGTTCCTGACATCCTGGCGCAGGCACAGGAAGCCCACCGCATCGGGGGGCGCACCGTTACAGAACAAACGCGTTTCGGGACTGGGTCGTGACACCTCTAAACTGACCCCCGTGACCGAGAACGCTCAGCAGCAGCCATCAGCGCCCGACACCGAACTGCCGACCCAGTACGCGCCGGCCGATGTAGAGGGGCCGCTGTACGAGCGCTGGGTAGAGCGGGGTTACTTCGAGGCCGACGCGAAGAGCGACAAGCCCGCGTACACCGTCGTCATCCCGCCGCCGAACGTCACCGGCAGCCTGCACCTCGGGCACGCCTTCGAGCACACGCTCATCGACGCCCTCACCCGCCGCAAGCGCATGCAGGGCTTCGAGACGCTGTGGCAGCCCGGCATGGACCACGCCGGCATCGCCACGCAGAACGTCGTCGAGCGCGAGCTCGGGAAGGAAGGAAAGTCCCGGCACGACCTCGGGCGGGACGCCTTCGTCGAGCGGGTCTGGCAGTGGAAGGCCGAGTCCGGCGGCCAGATCAGCGGACAGATGCGGCGTCTCGGTGACGGCGTCGCCTGGTCCCGCGAGCGCTTCACCATGGACGAGGGACTGTCCCAGGCCGTCCAGACAATCTTCAAGCGGCTCTACGACGACGAGCTGATCTACCGCGCCGAGCGCATCATCAACTGGTGCCCGCGCTGTCTCACCGCGATCTCCGACATCGAGGTCGAGTACCAGGACGACGACGGCGAACTCGTCTCCATGAAGTACGGGGACGGGGACGACACCATCGTCGTCGCCACCACCCGTGCCGAGACCATGCTCGGTGACACCGCCGTCGCCGTTCACCCGGACGACGAGCGCTACAAGCACCTGGTCGGCAAGCTCATCAAGCTGCCGCTGACCGAGCGCTCCATCCCGGTCGTGGCCGACACGCACGTCGACCCCGAGTTCGGCACCGGTGCCGTCAAGGTCACCCCGGCGCACGACCCGAACGACTTCGAGATCGGCCAGCGGCACAACCTGCCGTCCCTCACCGTGATGGACGAGCACGCCGTCATCACCGCGCACGGCCCCTTCCAGGGCCTGGACCGCCTGGAGGCCCGCTCGGCGATCGTCGCCGCGCTGCGCGCCGAGGGCCGGATCGTCGCCGAGAAGCGGCCCTACGTCCACTCCGTCGGCCACTGCTCCCGCTGCAAGACCACCATCGAGCCGCGCCTGTCCATGCAGTGGTGGGTCAAGGTCGGCCCGCTGGCCAAGGCCGCCGGCGACGCCGTCCGCGACGGCAAGGTCAAGATCCACCCCCAGGAGATGGAGAAGCGGTACTTCGACTGGGTCGACAACCTCCACGACTGGTGCATCTCACGGCAGTTGTGGTGGGGTCACCGCATCCCGGTCTGGTACGGCCCGAACGGCGAGGTCGTCTGCGTCGGCCCCGACGAGGAGCCGCCGAGCGGCGAGGGCTGGCGCCAGGACACCGACGTCCTCGACACCTGGTTCTCCTCCGGCCTGTGGCCCTTCTCCACGCTGGGCTGGCCCGAGCAGACCGAGAGCCTCGCGAAGTTCTACCCGAACTCCGTCCTGGTCACCGGCTACGACATCCTCTTCTTCTGGGTCGCCCGGATGATGATGTTCGGCCTGTACGCGATGGACGGGACCCCGCCGTTCCACACCATCGCCCTGCACGGCATGGTCCGCGACCAGTTCGGCAAGAAGATGTCGAAGTCCTTCGGCAACGCGGTCAACCCGCTGGACTGGATGGACAAGTACGGCTCCGACGCGCTCCGGTTCACCCTCGCGCGCGGCGCCAACCCCGGCGTCGACGTCCCGATCGGCGAGGACTGGGTCCAGGGCTCCCGCAACTTCGCCAACAAGATCTGGAACGCCACCCGCTTCGCGCTGATGAACGGCGCGACGGTGGACGGCCCGCTGCCGGACCCGGCGAAGATGTCCGCCACCGACCGCTGGATCCTGTCCCGGCTCAACTCGGTCGTCGCCGAAGTCGACGCGTTCTACGACGACTTCCAGTTCGCCAAGCTGTCCGACGCCCTCTTCCACTTCGCGTGGGACGAGGTCTTCGACTGGTACGTCGAGCTGTCCAAGACGACGTTCCAGGCGGGCGGAGAGGCGGCCGAGGTCTCCAAGCGCGTCCTCGGTGAGGTCCTGGACGTCACGCTGAAGCTGCTGCACCCGGTCGTCCCGTTCGTGACGGAGACGCTGTGGACCACCCTCACCGGTGGCGAGTCGGTCGTCGTCGCCGAATGGCCGACCGACAGCGGCTTCCGCGACAAGGCGGCCGAGCAGGAGATCGAGAGCCTCCAGTCCGTCATCACCGAGGTCCGCCGCTTCCGCGCCGACCAGGGCCTGCAGCCCGGCCAGCGCGTCCCGGCCCGCCTCACCCTGGACGGCACCGCGCTGGCCCCGCACGAGGCCGCCATCCGGCAGCTCCTGCGCCTCCAGCCGGAGGGCGAGTCCTTCACGGCCACGGCCACCCTGCCGGTCGCCGGCGCCGAGGTCGCCCTCGACCTCTCCGGCACGATCGACGTGGCCGCGGAGCGCAAGCGCCTCGCCAAGGACCTGGCCGCCGCCGAGAAGGAGAAGGCGCAGGCCACGGCCAAGCTCGGCAACGAGGCGTTCCTCGGCAAAGCCCCCGACCACGTCGTCGGGAAGATCCGCACGCGGCTCGCCAAGGCTGACGAGGACATCGCCCGCATCCAGGCCCAGCTGGACCGCCTCCCCGAGGCGTGAGGGCCCGTACGTGGGCGAAGGCCCCCGGAGCCACACGGTTCCGGGG
>NZ_JBHYKH010000009.1:0-22224 GCF_042741275.1 Streptomyces sp. NPDC058964 | reverse complement strand
CGGCGCGCGCGCGCGCCCGCCCGCGCGCGCCCCGCCCCGCCCCCCCGCCGGCGCGGGGCCCGCGGCGCCCCAGCGCCCCACGCCCGGGTCCGCCCCGCGGGGGGGCGCGCGCCGCCGCGGTGCCCCGCCGCGCGGCCGCACTGGTTGGGGGGCGCCCCCCCCCCACGTCTGTCCGTGCCGCTCCGTAGACTGGCCCTGTGAGCGACCTCCCCCCTGACAGCAGTGACCAGCCCGACCCCCTCGACCCCTTCGACGAGATGGTCGCGGCCGAGACCGACCGCGACCCGGATCTCGCGGTGATCGAGGCCGGCAGCCGCACCCTGCGCACGCAGGGCGGGCCGCCGCAGGGGGACGTACCCGCCAGGCCCGAGGACCCCGAGGTCGACAAGGCCCTGCGCGAGGTCGAGGCGGAGCTGGCCACCCGCTGGGGCGAGACCAAGCTGGAGCCCTCCGTCAGCCGCATCGCCGCGCTGATGGACGTCCTCGGGGAGCCGCAGCGGTCGTACCCGTCGATCCACATCACCGGGACGAACGGCAAGACCTCCACGGCCCGCATGATCGAGGCCCTCCTCGGCGCCTTCGAACTGCGCACCGGCCGGTACACCTCCCCGCACGTCCAGTCGATCACCGAGCGCATCAGCCTCGACGGCGCCCCGATCTCCGCCGAGCGGTTCATCGAGACGTACCAGGACATCAAGCCGTACATCGAGATGGTCGACGCCCAGCAGGAGTTCCGGCTCTCCTTCTTCGAGGTGCTCACCGGCATGGCGTACGCCGCGTTCGCGGACGCGCCCATCGACGTCGCCGTCGTCGAGGTAGGGATGGGCGGCAGCTGGGACGCGACGAACGTGATCGACGGCTACGTCGCCGTGGTCACCCCCATCGACCTGGACCACACGGACCGGCTCGGTGAGACGCACGCCGAGATCGCCACGGAGAAGGCCGGCATCGTCAAGCAGGACGCGACGGTCATCATGGCCCAGCAGCCGGTGGACGCGGCGCAGGTGCTGCTGAAGAAGGCCGTCGAGGTCGACGCGACGGTGGCCCGCGAGGGCCTGGAGTTCGGCGTGGTCGAGCGCCAGATCGCCGTCGGTGGCCAGCTGCTCACCCTGCGCGGCCTGGGCGGCGAGTACTCCGAGGTGTACCTCCCGCTGTACGGCGCCCACCAGGCGCACAACGCGGCCGTGGCGCTCGCGGCGGTGGAGGCGTTCTTCGGTGTCGGCGCGCAGCGCGCCGAGCCGCTGGACATCGACACGGTCCGCAAGGCCTTCGCCGCGGTCTCCTCGCCGGGCCGTCTGGAGGTCGTACGGCGCTCGCCCACGGTCGTCCTGGACGCCGCGCACAACCCGGCGGGGGCGCGGGCCGCGGCCGAGGCCGTCGGCGAGGCCTTCGACTTCAGCCGTCTGATCGGTGTCGTGGGCGCCAGCGGCGACAAGAACGTGCGCGGGCTCCTGGAGGCCTTCGAGCCGATCTTCGCGGAGATCGTCGTCACGCAGAACTCCAGCCACCGTGCCATGGACGCCGACGAGCTGGCCGCGATCGCCGTCGAGGTGTTCGGCGACGAGCGCGTCCAGGTCGAGCCGCGGCTGCCCGACGCCCTGGAGGCCGCGATCACGCTGGCCGAGGAGGAGGGCGAGTTCGCGGGCGGCGGTGTGCTGGTGACCGGCTCGGTCATCACGGTGGGCGAGGCCCGTCTGCTGCTGGGCAAGGGCTGAGGAGGAAGTCCATGCGTACGCTCTGCTCCTCGACCCTGATCGGTGAGTTCTTCGTCATCGGCTTCGCCGGGCTGGTGGCCATGAAGGACCCCGGCCTGTCGATGTCGACCGTGTGGACGGTCAGCGGCATCGCGATGTTCCTGTGCCTGGCCCTGTGCGGTGTGGTGACGCGCCCCGGGGGAGTGGCCCTCGGCTGGGCCCTCCAGATCGCGCTGGTCGCCTCCGGCGTCTTCGTCCCGACGATGTTCTTCATGGGGGCGGTGTTCGCGGCGCTGTGGTGGGCCTCCGTCCACTACGGACGCAAGATCGACGAGGCGAAGGCCCGGTTCGCGGACCAGGCGGACGCCTCCACTACACCTGACGCTGCGTAACGGGCGACCGGACACGCCCTGTAACCTCGTTCCACCGCACACGTCAGTAAGAAGGAGCTCTCCCGTGACCCAGCGCACCCTCGTCCTGCTCAAGCCCGACGCCGTCCGTCGCGGCCTGACCGGCGAGATCATCAGCCGTATCGAGCGGAAGGCCGGCTGGCAGATCACCGCGCTGGAGCTGCGCACGCTCGACCAGGAGACCCTGGAGCAGCACTACGGCGAGCACAAGGGCAAGCCGTTCTACGAGCCGCTGGTGGAGTTCATGGCCTCCGGCCCGGTCGTCGCCCTGATCGTCGAGGGCGAGCGCGTCATCGAGGGCCTGCGCGCCCTGGCCGGCCCCACCGACCCGATCGCCGCGGCCCCCGGTTCCATCCGCGGCGACTACGGCGTCATCGTGCGCGAGAACCTGATCCACGCCTCCGACTCGGAGGAGTCGGCGGAGCGCGAGGTCAAGATCTTCTTCCCCGGTCGCGCGTAACCCTCCGGAGGTCCGGCGGGGTCGTCCCTCCGCCCCCGACCGCCTCGCCCTGCCCCGGTGCGACCCGGGTGGTCCGCGTCCGGCGAAGCCCATGGCACGGGGTCCGGGCACTCCTGGCCCTGCGGCGGCCCGGGTTCGGTGACGAAGCGCCGGAGGGCCAAGCCTTCGTGATCCGGAGCCCGTGGCGGTTCCGGCCTCCCGCCTGGCTGGGCACGTGGGTCGCGGCGACCGGGATTCGGTGCTACCGGGGGCGCGCCTGCCGATTCGGCGCCGGCGGCTTGCGGGCGTGGCCGTCCCGATGGGCCGTCGTTGCGGCCGGTGTCCGATGGCGGGCGGTTCGCGGGCCCGAGGGTTCGGCGGTCAGGGTGGCTTCCGGGCCGGGCGGGCGGGCGTGCGGGTTGGTGGCCGGGGCCGCGGGATTCCGCGTACGGGGTATGAGCGTTCGTCGCCCCGCAACCCGGTGACGCGGAGCCTGCTGCGTCGTCCGTCCCGCGCCCTCGGCGGCTCATGGCCCCGGACGGCCCCGTCGGACAGGCGAGTCGGACGCGTCGGGCCTTGAGTTGGTGGCACCGTGCCGAGGGTCCGTGGCACGGCGGCACCGGTGCCGGCGGCGTGTCGTGGGTGTCGGCTCGTCGTGCCGGGACGGGCGGCGCGTTCAGCGGGGGGCAACCGTCCCCGATGTCCCCGGCGGAGCCCCCACAGTGAGTCGGGTGCGATTTTTTTTTCGGCAATTTTTCTGAGGGAGCGTCACCTCGGTCGGGCGGCTGACCTGGCACGGGCGTACGTTTTCAGCCATTGCTCGGCATATGCGTGGCGATCGGGGGAACGAGTGCCCCTGTTGGGTCGTCTCCAGAAGCAAGACGGCGCAGCGCATGCTGACAATGGCGAAGACCCTCGCGCAGTGTTCGTGCAGGCGCGTCTACGATGGAAGCCTTCACGTCACAGCACCCACCTCGCCGACCTGAAAAGCCCTCAAAAGCTCGTGGGAAGGCCAGACGAATCCTGATGGGGAACTCAATGTCGTTCATCGGCCGTGACATGGCTGTCGACCTCGGGACCGCCAACACGCTGGTGTACGTCAGGGGTCGCGGGATCGTACTCAACGAGCCGTCCGTCGTCGCGATCAACACCAACACCGGTGGCATCCTGGCGGTCGGCGCGGAAGCGAAGAAGATGATCGGCCGGACCCCGGGCAACATCGTCGCCGTGCGTCCGCTGAAGGACGGTGTCATCGCCGACTTCGAGATCACCGAGCGGATGCTCCGCTACTTCATCCTGAAGATTCACAAGCGGCGGTATCTCGCCAGGCCGCGCGTCGTCGTCTGCGTCCCCTCCGGCATCACCGGCGTCGAGCGCCGCGCCGTCATCGAGGCGTCGTCCCAGGCCGGCGCCCGCCAGGTGCACATCATCGAGGAGCCCATGGCCGCCGCCATCGGCTCCGGCCTGCCGGTCCACGAGGCCACGGGCAACATGGTGGTGGACATCGGCGGCGGCACCACGGAGGTCGCGGTCATCTCGCTCGGCGGCATCGTCACCGCCCAGTCCATCCGCGTCGCGGGCGACGAACTGGACAATGCGATCATCCAGTACATCAAGAAGGAGTACAGCCTCCTCCTCGGTGAGCGCACGGCCGAACAGATCAAGATCACGATCGGTTCGGCGTACGACCTCGACTCCGACGAGCACACCGAAATCCGCGGCCGGGACCTGGTCTCCGGGCTGCCCAAGACCGTCGTCATCTCGGCCGCCGAGGTGCGCAAGGCGATCGAGGAGCCCGTCAACGCGATCGTCGACGCGGTCAAGACGACGCTCGACAAGTGTCCGCCGGAGCTGTCCGGCGACATCATGGACCGCGGAATCGTCCTGACCGGCGGCGGCGCCCTGTTGCGCGGCCTCGACGAGAGGCTTCGCCGCGAGACCGGCATGCCGATCCACATCGCCGAGGACCCGCTGGACAGCGTCGCGCTCGGTTCCGGCAAGTGCGTCGAGGAATTCGAGGCGCTCCAGCAGGTTCTGGACGCCCAGCCGCGCAGATGACGTAACTCTTCGATTCCGCCGTACGAGATGATCTCCTCTCGTACGGCGGATCGTTGATATAGAGGCACAAGCCTCGAAAACACGCTCCCGCAAGTTCCTATTGAGGAAGGCACGGCCGCCGCACGTGAGGGACACGAAAGAGAGCCGGCTGCTCCTGGTACTGCTCATCGCCATCGCGTTCGCGCTGATCACGGTGGACATCCGCGGTGGGCAGAACTCCCCGGTCGACGGCGCCCGGCAGGCCGCCGCCGCGGCCTTCGGTCCGATCGAGAACGGGGTGTCGTCGGCGGTCGATCCCGTGGGCAACGCCGTGTCCGCCGTCCGCAACTCCGGTGCGCGGCACGACAGGCTGGCCAAGCTGGAGAAGGAGAACGCGGCGCTCAAGGCGAAGCTCGGCAGCGACGACCGCAACCGAAGCCGCCTCAAGCAGCTCGACAAGATGCTCAAGGTCGCGGGCGAGGGCCAGTACGGCATCAAGGGCGCCGAGGTCATCGCCATAGGGGCGGCGCAGGGCTTCTCCTGGACCATCACCATCGACGTCGGCGCCAACGACGGCATCAAGCGCGACATGACCGTCCTCAACGGCGACGGCCTCGTCGGGCGCGTCACCACGGTCGGCCCGGACGCCTCCACCGTCCTGCTCGCCAACGACCCCGACTTCACGGTCGGCACCCGCATGGAGGGCAGCGACGAGCTCGGCTTCGCCTCCGGACAGGGTGACCGTCCGCTGCGCGTCGAACTCCTCAACGGCAAGGCGGAGGTGAAGAAGGGCGACCGGCTCGTCACCTTCGGTTCCCAGGCGGACAAGCCCTTCGTGCCCGGCGTCCCGGTCGGCGTCGTCTCCAGGGTCGACCCCTCCGGCGGCGGTCTGACCCGCACCCTCTACGTCACGCCGTTCGTCGGCTTCACCAAGCTCGACATCGTCGGCGTCGTCGTCGAGGCCCCGAAGAAGGGCCCGCGCGACGAGGTGCTTCCGGCCAAGCCCAAGCCGACCCCGACACCGACGGTGACCGTGACGGTCACCCCGTCCGCCGACGCGACCGCCAGCGACCAGCAGCAAGAGCAGTAGGAGCTGAATCCCCCATGCGTTTCAACCGGATCCTGCTCTCCACCACGCTGGTCGTCGTCGCCCTGGTGACCCAGGTGAGTGTCCTCGCCCGCCTGCATCTCCCCGGTGCCGTACCGGACATACTGCTGCTCACCGTTCTCGGCCTGGCCATGGTGTACGGCCATGTCGGCGGTGCCCTCATCGGGTTCGGCGCCGGACTCCTCGCCGACCTCGCCCCGCCCGCCGACCACGCGGCCGGCCGCTACGCC
Source organism: Streptomyces sp. NPDC058964 (assembly GCF_042741275.1). Lineage (NCBI taxonomy): Bacteria > Bacillati > Actinomycetota > Actinomycetes > Kitasatosporales > Streptomycetaceae > Streptomyces > Streptomyces sp. NPDC058964. The sequence goes on along the minus strand of NZ_JBHYKH010000009.1, from coordinate 16,306 downwards.
CTGGTGCTGTGCGTCATCGGCTACTTCGCAGGTCTCATCAAGCCGGAGAACGGCCGCCTCAAGTCGGCCACCGGGCCCATGCTCGTGGTGGTCGCCGCCGCCGTCGGCTCGACGGTGCTGTACGCCGGCGTCGGCGCCCTCGTCGGTGACACCGCCGCCCGCCACGTCGGCATGACCAGCCTGCTGATCTCGGCCGCCGTGTACGACCTGCTGCTCGCGCCGTTCGTCGTCCCCGCGGTCATGGCCCTGGCCCGCCGCGCCGAGAACGACCCCCTCGCGGAGACCAACTCCGCGACCAAGGCCACCGACATCTCCTCCGGCTGGCTCTCCTCCGGCGGCACCGGCCTGCGCATCGGCGGCCAGCGCGGCGGCCTCGGCAGCCTCAAGACCAAGGCCCGCACCCGCACCGCGCGCGTCGGCCGCATCAAGGGGGTCAAGCGGCTGTGAGCACAGGGGAGTTGCGCACCGTGGGCACACGGGAGCGGGGGGAGCCCCGCGCGGGCGCTCACAGCTCCGTCGTATATGACACATACACGTACTGAGAGGGGGAGGCAGCCGCAGTGACCAACATTCCCGAGACCGGACGGACCCAACGGGTCCAGATCCGGCTCGTCGTGATCCAGATCCTCGTCCTCTCCCTGCTCGGCACCCTCGGCGGCCGCCTGTGGTACCTGCAGATCCGCGAGGGCGCGGAGTACCAGAAGGAGGCCTCCGGCAACCACGTCCAGCAGGTCGTCGAGCCCGCCGTACGCGGCTCGATCCTGGACGCCCGCGGTGTCCCGCTCGCCGACAACGAGACCCGCCTCGTCGTCTCCGCCTCCCGCACCGACCTGCTGAAGCAGAAGGACGACGGCAGGGCCGTCCTGACCAAGCTCGCCGGAGTCCTCGGCATGGACCCCAAGGAGGTCATGCAGAAGGTCCGGCTGTGCGACTCCAAGACCCCGCAGCCCTGCTGGAACGGTTCCCCGTACCAGCCGATCCCGATCACCGACGAGGCCACCGCCAAGCAGGCCATGCAGATCCGCGAGCGCTCGGAGGACTTCCCCGGCGTCACCGCCGAGCCGGAGGCCGTGCGCCGCTACGCGGGCCCCGGCAAGTCCAACAGCGCCCAGGTCCTCGGCTACCTGTCCCCGGTCACCGACGACGAGATCCAGCGGGCCAAGGACAGTGACTCGCCCTATCTGCGTTCCGACCAGGTCGGCCGCAGCGGCCTGGAGCGCCAGTACGACAAGGAGCTGCGCGGCAAGGCCGGCGTCACCCGCTACGAGGTCGACAACCTCGGCCGTGTCATCGGCAAGGCCAAGGCCGATGCCGCCGAGCCCGGCTCCAACCTCGTCACCAGCATCGACTCCCGCGTCCAGCGGGTCGCCGAGTACGAGCTGAACGAGGCGATGAAGAAGGCCCGCCAGCAGTACGACAAGATCACCCAGGAGAACTACAAGGCCGACTCCGGCGCCGTCGTCGTGATGGAGGCCAAGACCGGCCGGATCGTCGCCATGGCGTCCGCGCCGACGTACGACCCGAACGTGTGGGTCGGCGGCATCTCCGCCAAGGACTACAAGGCGCTGACCGGCAAGAACTCCGACTACCCGCTGCTCAACAGGGCCATACAGGGTCAGGCGGCGCCCGGCTCGACGTTCAAGGTGGTCTCCACGGCCGCCGCCGTCCAGGCCGGCTACGTCTGGGACGGCGGCTATCCGTGCACCAGCTCGTACTCGGTCGGAGGCCAGGTCTTCAAGAACTTCGAGGGGGAGAACTTCGGCCCGATCTCGCTCGGCCGGGCGCTGGAGGTCTCCTGCGACACCGTCTTCTACGGCCTGGCGGACCGCGAGTGGAAGAAGGACGGCGGCATCAACCCGAAGAAGGGCCAGCCGAAGGACTACTTCTTCAAGACCGCCCACCAGTTCGGCCTCGGCAAGGAGACCGGCGTCGACCTGCCCAACGAGGTCACCGGCCGCGTCCCCGACCGCCAGTGGAAGCTGAACTACTGGAAGGCCAACAAGGACGCCTGGTGCAGGAGCGGCAAGAAGGACGGCTCGTACGTCGAGAAGATCGCGTACGAGAACTGCCTCGAGGGCAACAAGATGCGCGAGGGTGACGAGATCAACTACTCCATCGGCCAGGGCGACACCCTCGTCACGCCGATCCAGGAGGCCGTGATCTACGGCGCCGTCGCCAACGGCGGCACCATGTACCAGCCGACCATCGGCAAGGCGGTCATCAGCGCCGACGGCAAGTCCGTCCACGAGATCAAGCCGAAGAAGAACGGCAGGCTGCCGGTCAGCCAGGCCACCCTCAAGGGCATGAACGAGGCTTTCGCCGGCGTCATCACCCGCGGTACCGCCGCCTGGAAGTTCGGCGGCTGGCCGCAGGACAAGATCGCGCTGCACGCCAAGACCGGTACCGCCGAGGTCTACGGCAAGCAGACCACGTCCTGGCTGGCCACGTACTCCAAGGACTACACGGTCATCATGACCATCGCCCAGGCAGGTACGGGTTCCGGCGCCTCCGGTGAGGCCGTGCGCAACATCTACAGCGCGATGTACGGCGTCCAGGCGGACGGCTCGATCGACAACAAGAAGGCACTGCTGCCCACCCCGGAGAAGGGCCTGCCGAAGGTCCGCCCGGACGGCACGATCAAGTCCCCGAAGGTCTCCCGCGACCCGGCCAAGGACGTGCAGGCCACCCCGTCGGGCTCGCCGTCCCCGGGCGCGTCGCAGCCCGCGGCCACCACCGCCTCGCCCGGGACCGGAAACCGCACCACACGCAGGCGGCCCCGCAGGAGGGGCGGCCGGAGGATGCTCACATGACCGGCGCCAACAGCTTCTCCGTCTCCGGGTACGGCCCCGAGCGCGCCGGCTGGACCCGCGTCTTCGCCCGTGACTCGCTGGCCCGCCGCCTGGACTGGCCGATGCTGCTGGCGTCCCTCGCCCTGTCCCTGCTCGGCTCGCTGCTGGTGTACTCCGCGACCCGCAACCGCACCGAGATCAACCAGGGCGACCAGTACTACTTCCTGATCCGGCACCTCATGAACACCGGCATCGGCCTCGCCCTGATGATCGGCACGGTCTGGCTCGGCCACCGCACCCTGCGCACGGCCGTGCCGATCCTCTACGGCCTCTCGGTGTTCGGGATCCTGCTGGTGCTCACGCCGCTCGGCTCGACGGTCAACGGCGCGCACTCGTGGATCGTGCTCGGCGGCGGCTTCTCGCTCCAGCCCTCGGAGTTCGTGAAGATCACGATCATCCTGGGGATGGCGATGATACTGGCGGCCCGGGTCGACGCCGGTGACAAGAAGTACCCCGACCACCGCACGGTCGTGCAGGCCCTGGGCCTGTCCGCCGTACCGATCCTGATCGTGCTGCTCATGCCCGACCTCGGCTCGGTCATGGTCATGGTGATCATCATCCTGGGCGTGCTGCTCGCCTCCGGCGCCTCCAACCGCTGGGTCTTCGGCCTGCTCGGCACGGGCGTGCTCGGCGCGATCGCCGTCTGGCAGCTGCACATCCTGGACGAGTACCAGATCAACCGCTTCGCGGCCTTCGCCAACCCCGACCTCGACCCCGCCGGCGTCGGCTACAACACCAACCAGGCCCGCATCGCGATCGGCTCGGGCGGCCTCACCGGCGCCGGCCTCTTCCACGGCTCGCAGACCACCGGACAGTTCGTCCCCGAACAGCAGACGGACTTCGTCTTCACGGTCGCGGGGGAGGAGCTGGGCTTCGTCGGAGCCGGCCTGATAATCCTCCTCCTCGGCGTCGTCCTGTGGCGTGCCTGCCGCATCGCCCGTGAGACGACCGAGCTCTACGGCACGGTCGTCGCCGCCGGCATCGTCGCCTGGTTCGCCTTCCAGGCCTTCGAGAACATCGGCATGACCCTCGGCATCATGCCGGTCACCGGCCTGCCCCTGCCGTTCGTCTCGTACGGCGGCTCGTCGATGTTCGCGGTGTGGGTGGCCGTGGGGCTGCTGCAGTCGATCCGCGTGCAGCGGCCGATGTCGGCCTAGGCGGAGACGGGGGCCGTACACGGGAGGACGGGTCCGGCGAGCGGGTGGCCCTGCGCCCGGTCACCCAGGAGCCGGCCGACCGGATCATCGGGCCGCCCGAGCTGGACCTGGCCGACCGGGCGGTCGCCGGGGCGGGCCTGCTGGACCCGGGCCGGCGGACCCTCGACGACGTCCTGGAGGAGCCGGCGTACGCATCCGCGCCCGGCGTCCCGGAGTGCGACCTGGTGTCGCCGCCCGGCCACTTCACCTACGTCGACGGCCATGTCTCGATGCCGTTCTCCGCCCCGTACCACGGCTGCCGAGCGACCGGCTGGGCCCACCGGACCGCGACGTCAGACGCCTGAAGCACCGCGCCCGTCATGTCCCGTGGCGTCCGGCGGACCGCGTGCCGCTGATCGGCCAGGCCCTGGAGCCGCCCTCGTACCACCGGTTCCACTACGCCCAGGTCTTCGTCGCTCCCCCCGGACGGGCGAAGCGGCCCACTTTCCCGGCGGCCCCGCGCAAAGAGCCCCCGTCACCTCCTGATTCCCCTTGGTTCGCCCACGATTCACCTGGGACGCGCTCTGCCGTCGCGGCCCGCCTGCCACTAGATTCGATTCATGGCGGACGCGAAACGCGAGATCGAGCGCAAGTACGAATCCGACGACAGCGGGCTGCCCGACCTGACCGGCGTCGGCGGGGTGGCGGCCGTACTCGACAAGGGCGTCGCCGAGCTGGACGCCACCTACTACGACACGGCCGACCAACGCCTGGCCGCCTCCTCCGTCACCCTGCGCCGCCGCACCGGTGGCACCGACGCCGGATGGCATCTCAAGTTCCCGGTGTCGCCGGGCGTCCGCGACGAGATCCAGGCCCCGCTCTCCGACACCGTGCCCGACGAACTGACCGCCCTGGTGCGCTCCCGGATCCGGGACGCCGAGCTGATCCCCGTCGTCCGGCTGCGCTCCGCCCGCGACCTGCGTCACCTGGTCGACGCCGACGGAAAGATGCTCGTCGAGGCGAGCGTCGACGCCGTGCGCGCCGAGCGGCTCACCGAGGGCGGCGGCACCGCCCAGTGGACCGAGATCGAGACCGAGCTCGCCGAGGGCGTCGACCCGGTCCTCCTCGACAAGGTGGAGAAACGGTTGCGCAAGGCGGGTGTACGGCCCTCCGAATCACCGTCGAAGCTGGCCAGGGCACTCGCCGACACCGCACCCGCCGGACGGAAGGCCCGTCGCGGGCCGAAGAAGCCGAAAAAGCCGGAGGAGCCGAAGAAGCCGGTCACCGCCGGTGACCACGTCCTCGACTACGTCCGCGCCCAACGGGACGCGATCGTCGAGCTCGACCCGGCCGTCCGCCGGGACCTGGAGGACTCCGTGCACAAGATGCGGGTCGCCACCCGCCGGATGCGCAGCACCTTCCGCTCCTTCCGCAAGGTCCTCGACCGCACCGTCACCGACCCCGTCTCCGCCGAGCTGAAGTGGCTGGCGGGCGAGCTGGGCCTGGACCGCGACCGGGAGGTGCTCACCGAGCGCCTGACGACCGCCCTCGACGCCCTGCCCGGCGACCTGGTCGACGGCCCCGTCCACGATCGGTTCCGGAACTGGGCGAGCGCCAGCCACGGCGGAGCGCGCAGCCGTCTCACCGGCGTCCTGGACTCCCGCCGCTATCTGACCCTGCTCGACACCCTGGACGCCCTGGTCGCCGACCCGCCGCTGCTGAAGGCCGCCGCGGGCAAGCCGGAAAAGGTGATCGCCAAGGCCGTACGGAAGGACTTCGCGAAAGTCGCCGGTCTGGTGGAACAGGCGATGGACGTCCCGCCCGGCCACGACCGCGACCTGGCCCTGCACGACGCTCGCAAGAAGGCCAAGCGGACCCGGTACGCCGCCGAGGCGGCCACCCCCGCCCTCGGCGACCCGGCCGCCGCCCTGACCAAGTCCATGAAGGCCCTGCAGAGCCTGCTCGGCGATCACCAGGACAGCGTCATGGCCCGCCAGACCCTGCGCGAGCTGTCCGCGGTGGCGCACGCGGCGGGGGAGAACTCCTTCACGTACGGGCTGCTGTACGGGCATGAGGAACAGCGGGCCGCGGCCGTGGAGGCCGAGCTGCCGGGTGTCTGGAAGGAGATCAGGTCCGGGGCGTCCGTCTGAGCGTACGGGGGAGGCCCGCGAGCGGGTTAGGCTTGATGGTCACCCCTGCCAGCTCACGAAGGTTCGTCGAGATGCCTGCCGAATCCGCCGAGGCCGCCGAGTCTGTGTTCCCGCAGCTCGAAGCTCTGCTGCCGCACGTGCAGAAGCCGATCCAGTACGTCGGCGGAGAGCTGAACTCCACGGTCAAGCCGTGGGAGTCCTGCGACGTCCGCTGGGCGCTGATGTACCCGGACGCGTACGAGGTCGGCCTGCCCAACCAGGGCGTCATGATCCTCTACGAGGTCCTGAACGAGCAGGAGGGCGTCCTCGCCGAGCGCACCTACAGCGTCTGGCCGGACCTGGAGGCGCTGATGCGGGAGCACGGCGTCCCGCAGTTCACCGTGGACAGCCACCGTCCGGTGCAGGCCTTCGACGTGTTCGGCCTGTCCTTCTCCACGGAGCTGGGCTACACGAACATGCTCACGGCCCTGGACCTGGCCGGCATTCCCCTGGAGTCCAAGGACCGCACGATCGACGACCCGATCGTCCTCGCGGGCGGCCACGCGGCCTTCAACCCCGAGCCGATCGCGGACTTCATCGACGCGGCGATCATCGGCGACGGCGAGCAGGCCGTGCTCGACATGACGCGGATCATCCGCGAGTGGAAGGCGGAGGGCCGTCCCGGCGGCCGCGAGGAGGTCCTCTTCCGCCTGGCGAAGACGGGCGGGGTCTACATCCCGGCTTTCTACGACGTCGAGTACCTCGCCGACGGCCGTATCGCCCGTGTGGTCCCCAACAAGTCGGGCGTCCCGTGGCGCGTGTCCAAGCACACGGTGATGGACCTGGACGAGTGGCCGTACCCCAAGCAGCCCCTCGTCCCCCTGGCCGAGACGGTCCACGAGCGCATGTCGGTGGAGATCTTCCGGGGCTGCACCCGGGGCTGCCGCTTCTGCCAGGCCGGCATGATCACCCGTCCGGTGCGCGAGCGCTCGATCACCGGCATCGGCGAGATGGTCGACAAGGGCCTGAAGGCGACGGGCTTCGAGGAGGTCGGCCTCCTGTCGCTCTCCTCGGCCGACCACTCGGAGATCGGCGACATCGCCAAGGGCCTCGCGGACCGCTACGAGGAAGACAAGATCGGCCTCTCCCTCCCCTCCACCCGCGTGGACGCCTTCAACGTCGACCTGGCGAACGAGCTGACGCGCAACGGCCGCCGCTCCGGCCTCACCTTCGCCCCCGAGGGCGGCTCCGAGCGCATGCGCAAGGTCATCAACAAGATGGTCTCGGAAGAAGACCTGATCAGGACGGTCGCGACGGCCTACGGCAACGGCTGGCGCCAGGTCAAGCTGTACTTCATGTGCGGTTTGCCCACCGAGACCGACGAGGACGTCCTCCAGATCGCCGACATGGCGATGCACGTGATCCAGAAGGGCCGTGAGGTCTCCCGGTCGAACGACATCCGCTGCACGGTCTCGATCGGCGGCTTCGTCCCGAAGCCCCACACCCCCTTCCAGTGGGCACCCCAGCTCTCCGCCGAGGAGACGGACGCCCGCCTGGAGAAGCTCCGCGACAAGATCCGCGGCGACAAGAAGTACGGCCGCTCGATCGGCTTCCGCTACCACGACGGCAAGCCCGGCATCGTCGAGGGCCTGCTCTCCCGCGGCGACCGCCGCATCGGCGCGGTCATCCGCGCCGTCTACGACGACGGCGGCCGCTTCGACGGCTGGCGCGAGCACTTCTCGTACGACCGCTGGATGGCCTGCGCCGACAAGGCCCTGGCCCCCTTCGGCGTCGACGTCGACTGGTACACCACCCGCGAGCGCACCTACGAGGAGGTCCTCCCCTGGGACCACCTCGACTCGGGCCTGGACAAGGACTGGCTCTGGGAGGACTGGCAGGACGCCCTCGACGAGACGGAGGTCGAGGACTGCCGCTGGACTCCGTGCTTCGACTGCGGCGTCTGCCCGCAGATGGACACGGCCATCCAAATCGGCCCGACCGGCAAGAAGTTGCTGCCGCTGACGGTCAAGAATGCTGGTCCGACGCCCACTTCGAGCGGTCACACGCACTGAGGTGAGCGAGGCACTCGATCGGGTGGTTGAGGCGCTGGCGGGGGTGAGTGAGGACGACGTGGCGGCTGCGCTGGCTATGGTCGGCGCGTCGCGCCATCGCCTGCCCGCACCGCCGGCCTCCTCTCAGACGCCGCTGCCGCGCCCTGGGGGTGCCCCGCAGATCGTCTCCGAGGTGGAGTGGGTCTGAGTCCTCTCCCGTTGTGCGCGACCGTGTGACCCGTTGAGCCCTCTTCCTGCTTGGGAGGGGGCTCATTGGCGTTGTGGGCCGTCCGCTGCCAGATTCACATACAACCCGCGAGTATCCGCTCGCCCACCTTCCGGCACCCAAAGGGGATGCTTTGCCTCGTTTGCGACGACTCAGACAGCCTCCTATACCCGTCCCTGGGGCGTCCTTGGGACTGTGATGCGCCCGCGTAGTCGTGAAGTCCACACTGACCAGGGACATGTCGATCTCCTCCCTGAGGGCGGCCTCGGCGATCGCCTCGTCTAGCAGGGTCTGAAAGACGCCTGCGTCCCGCCAGCGCATGAAACGGTTGTAGACCGTCTGCCAGGCACCGAACCGCTCGGGCATCTCCCGCCCCTGGCTGCCGGTGCGGAACCGCCAGATCACCCCTTCGAACTGCTCACGCAGCCGCTCCGGGTACGGGCCGAACATGCCGACCGGCAGGAACGGTCCGATGAACTCCCATTCATCGTCGGTTAGTTGCGCACGCGTCACACCACAGTCCTACCGGACCGACACCCCACCCCGGGCTTGATCGCAACCACAGACAGCCCCTAGGGGGACGCCGCGCAGCAGCTGGGGGACCGCGGTGCTGCGCGCACAGGACTCAGGCGCGGAGCTGCATGTATTCGAAGACAGAACCGTCCGGGTGGCGAGCGACGACCCTGGTGCCGTTGGGTACTTCGTTGGGAGCTTCAAGGATTTCGGCGTTCGCCTTGCCGAGAGCCTCAAGAACGGGGGCCAGGGAGCCGACGATGACGGTTCCGTTCTGCGAGACATACTTCTCAAGGGGCCCGGAGTAGAGCAGGAATGGTCCTACCAGTGCCAACTCAAGCTCACGGTAGGGGAATCGACGGACCTCCGTTTCTCCGGTCAGTTCCTGGTAGAGCGGGATCGCGGTGTCAAGGTCATCCACCTCAACGTTTGCGACCATTGCATGGATGTTGTTGCTCATTTCAGTGCTTCCTTTTAGGTTGCGGTTTCGGTATAGACGTAGTCGGCCCCCGCACGGCGTCCTGCGCCGTTCCGTCCCGAAGAAGTTCATCAATCCAACGGCCTTCGCCATAGCATCAGTGGCTTCCGCGCCAAGCAGGCCGGGAAACTTCTCGGCAATCTCGCGGGTGGCCATGAACCCAGATTCGTCGCGAGGGGCCGTAGCCCGTGCGCCGTCGTCCGAATAGGCGCGAGGTTTGGAGGCCGCATATTGCGACATATGAGCCGCAGTCTCGCCATCGATCCACAGACATATGAACCGAACAGGCGATAATGTCGCGCAGGCACTGGCGCGGCTGTTCGTGGTCGTAACAATGATTCCCGTCCTGGCCGACTGCTCGACACGCCCATGCCGAGAATGCAGGCATGGAGCGGGGACCCTATTCGAGCGGTCTACCGATGAGGAGTGCGCGTGGCTCAAACCGACGATCACAGCCTGGGAGCAGGGCGGGGCAGAACCGAACGGACCGCCAGTGATGCGGTCAGATCTGGTTGAGTCCGCCGTCCACGAACAACTCCGATCCGGTGACGAAGCTGCTTTCGCTGCTGGCGAGGAACAGAGCGGCGGCAGCGGCCTCGTCGGGGTGTCCCATCCGGCCCAGTGGCACCTGGCTGGCGAAGACGTCCCGCATTCTGGCGGCCTCGGTGGCGTCGGAAGCCAGTCCGTTGATGCCCGGCGTGACGATTGGCCCGGGTACCAGGGTGTTCACCCGGATGGCCCGGCCCCTGAGTTCGTTGGCCCAGGTGCGGGAGAAGGAACGGACGGCTGCCTTGGATGCGGCGTACACGCCGAAGGCGGCCTCGCCCGAAGTGGCCGCGGTCGATCCGGTCAGGATCACCGACGCGCCGTCGCTGAGGAACGGAATTGCCTTCTGGACGGTGAAGAGCATCCCCCTGACGTTGGTGTTGAACGTCGCGTCGAAGTGCTCCTCGGTGACCTGTTCGAGAGCAGCGAATTCGCCGCCACCTGCATTGGCGAACAGCACGTCGATGGTCTGCCCCCGCTCGGCGACGGCCGCGTAGAGGCGGTCGATGTCTCCGAGGTCGGCGACATCGCCCCTTACCGCGGTGGCCCCGTGGCCGATCTCGGCCAGGGCGGCGTCGAGGGCCTCCTGCCGGCGCCCGGTGATGAACACGTGGGCGCCTTCGCGCGCGAACCGCTTGGCAGTGGCCAGGCCGATTCCGCTGTTGCCTCCGGTGACGACGGCCGTCTTTCCGTCAAGCTGTCCCATGATCATTACTCCTGTCCGGCGCGGACATCGTCCGTGCGCCAAGCGCCGCTAGCACGTCACAGCCCGCACGCGAGGCGGGCCCAGTTATGGACTATACGGTAAAGAACTTCGTTATGGACCGTACGGACAAAAACGACGGTGCGAGGTACACCACTCACCCCCCGCCGGGCGATGGCCGCACAGAGGGCGGGCGCAGACGGGCGCTCTCAGTCCTGAGGCAGCCCCACGCTGAACGGCAGGCGGGCCGGCGCGCGGCCCGACCCCCCTGGGGGCTGTCGCGGGCGATGGCAGGCTCGGACTCGCGCGAGCCTCTTTGCCACCCCCGCTCCAGGAGCCCGACCAGCTGTGCACCCGGCTGATCACGTGACGGCCTCGGCACCGATAGATCTGGACCGATGAGTCAAGAAGGGCGTAGGCTCTCCTCATGGGACGGCCTCGAAAGTTCGACGAAAACCAGGTCCTGGAGTCCGTACGCGAGCAGTTCTGGAATCAGGGCTACGGGGCTACGTCGCTGCAGGATCTGACGGATGCCACCGGGCTGGGCAAGGGAAGCCTGTACGGCGCCTTCGGTGACAAGCGGCAGCTGTTCTTGCACGTGCTTGACAGCTACCGCACCGAGCAGCTGAACAGCGTCCGGGCGATACTCGCCGGTCCCGGTGCCGCCGTCGAACGCCTGACTCTCCTCGTGGAGGGCGTAGCTAAGGGATTTGCGGAAGACCCGCTGCGGCGCGGATGTCTCCTGGTCAACAGCACGTCCGAGCTGCACAGCAACGAGCCCGATGTCGTCTCACGATCCAGAACCACGTACCAGGTGGTCGAAGACCTTCTGATCGCATGCGTGAAGGAAGCCCAGCAAGACGGATCCATCAAACCGAGCGCCGACCCCCAGGAACTCGGGCGCCTGATCCTTGCCGTGATGCAGGGCATCGAGTTCCTCGCCAAGACGGACATGGACGACGCGGCTCTTCAGCAGATTGCCCACGCCGCGCTCAAACTCCTCGGCTGACATTCCAGGTGTGCGCATGCACCATCTGGTACCGCACGGCCCGCCCCAGGTCCGTGCGCCAGCTCGTGGAGAAGCGGCCGTGTCGTCGGTGCCGGCCCGCCTGTACCGATCCCGGTGCTCCAGCCAGGACGTCGGCAGGTACAGACGCAGGTCGATCAGGGTGCGGCCGCCACGCGGTGTTTGGCGAGCACCGCGGGCGGCAGACGCCCCCCTGCGTCTCGGCGCTAACTGCGCGCGAACTCAAGCAGGTCCTTGTTGAAGGTCTCGGCGTACTTGGGCACCATCGCGAGGCCGTGCGGTGCGCCCTCGTAGACCTTGTACTGCGCGCCCTTGACGATCTTGGATGATTTGTCGCCGGCGGCGACGATGGGCACGATCTGGTCGTCGTCGCCGTGCACGATCAGTGTCGGCACATCGACCTTCTTCAGGTCCTCGGTCGTGTCCGTTTCCGAAAATGCCTTGACGCAGTCGTAGGCGCCCTTGATTCCGACTGTCATGCTCCAGAGCCAGAACTCGTCACGCGTTCCCTGGGTGACGGTCGATCCCTCACGGTTTGCGCCGTAGAACGGGGCGCTGAGGTCCTTGTAGTACTGGGAGCGGTCTTTAAGCACACCTTGGCGGATCTCGTCGAACACCTCGATCGGCAGACCTTCGGGGTTGGTTTCCGTCTTGAGCATGAGCGGGGGGATCGCGCCGAGCAGGACCAGTTTGGCGACACGGGCCGTGCCGTGTCGGCCGATGTAGCGAGTGACTTCGCCGCCGCCGGTGGAGTGGCCGACCAGGATGACGTCGTGGAGGTCTTCGGCTTCGATGACAGCGGCCAGGTCGTCGGCGTAGGTGTCGAGGTTGTTGCCGTCCCAGGTCTGTCCTGAGCGGCCGCCGCCTCGTCGGTCGTGGGCGATGGCGCGGAATCCGTTGTCCGCCATGAGCTTCATCTGGGGGTCCCAGGCGTCGGCCGTGAGGGGCCAGCCGTGGGAAAAGACAACGGGTTGGCCAGATCCCCAGTCCTTGTAGAAGATCTGAGTGCCGTCCTTGGCAGTGGCGAAGGGCATGGTGTGCGTTCCTCTCGCAGCTCGCTTGCCGCTCCCTGTTTCACGCCGCCCGGGCTGTGACGGGAGAAGGCGCTGAGGTCACCATAATCACGAGGCATCGTTTCAGCGCGATGGAAAGCACCGCACTGAATGTGAGCGGACTGGCAACGCCTGACAAGATGCGGAAGCACGCTGCGCATGGTGGACTCTAAGGCGTCATCGACGTTTCCATGACCGCCGCTCCAGGCCGAGCCGAATGGGTGGACTCTGGGACCTGTCAGATATCCCCGCTGTCTCGTGTCGGCGGGAACGCGTTCACCACCCGATCCGCTTTCTCGTGATGCGCTGATCCGCGAGTTTCGAGTGATCGTGGTGCCACATTCGGGTCAGGGCATCAGGTGCGGTTGAGGGCGCGTGATATCCCGCCCGGGCAGCGTGGGAAGACGGACGAAAACAGGGCAGCAATCCGTAACAGGATCAGCTGACCTGGACAGCCGGATGATCACCTGGCGTGCTGCTCGCTTGGGGTCACGCGGAGGAAGAGTATGGGTTCAGACATCGATGTACTGGTTGTCGGAGCCGGTCCAGCGGGGTTGTTGCTCGCGGGCGACTTGGCCGAAGCAGGGCTTCGCTGCACCGTCGTAGAACGGCGAGAAGGGGAGTCGAAGCTTACGCGTGCATTTGCCGTGCATGCACGGACAATGGAGCAATTGGACGCCCGAGGCCTCGCCGACGAACTGTTGCTGACCGGGATCCGCAACCCGGTTCTGCAGTTCCTGCGGATCGATCTGTCTCGGCTGCCGAGTCGCTACCCCCATGTGCTGGTGACACCGCAATACAACACTGAGCGGTTGCTCCTGTCTCGTGCCCAGGTGCACGGCGTGAACATCATGCGGGGCCACGAAGCAACCGGTGTCCAGCAGGACGAAACCGGCGTCGACGTAGCGGTGCGAGCGCCAGACGGAGCTGAGCAAAGCCTGCGTGCAGACTTCGTGGTCGGCGCAGACGGGCGCAACAGTTGCGTGCGCCGCTCACTCGGCCTTCCCTTCCCGGGCCGATCCGCGGTTCGCTCGATGATGCTTGCGGACGTGCGCCTGGCTGAACCACCGACGAAACCACCCACAGTGGGAGCGATCGGAGATGCCTTCGCCATTGTTGTGCCCTTCGGTGACACCTGGTTCAGGGTCATGGCGTGGAACCGCCGTCACCCGATGCCAGACGATGCGCCGGTCGACCTGGAAGAAATCCGTGAAGTTGCCCGCCGGGCACTGGGCAGTGACTTTGCCATGCACGACCCACGCTGGCTCTCACGATTCCACAGCGACGAGCGCCAATCGCCGCGCTACCGGGTGGGCCGGGTGTTCCTCGTCGGTGACGCCGCACATGTCCACTCCCCTGCCGGCGGTATGGGCCTCAACACCAGCCTCCAGGACTCCGCAAATCTCAGCTGGAAGCTGACAGCTGTTCAACGCGGCCGCGCACCGGACTCGCTGCTCGACACCTATGAAAATGAACGGCAACCTGTGGGACGCAGGGTCCTGCGGATGAGCGGTGCACTGCTGCGCGGAGTCCTGACCACGCCGCGAGCACTGTGCGGGGTCCGTGATTTCTCAGCACGTACGGTACTGAAGACCCCTTGGGTGGCCAGACGGCTGGCCGCGGCGATTTCGGGACTCGACATTTCATACGCCTCTGCGGCCGACGCACATCCCCTCGCCGGAAAGCGGGCACCCGATGTCCCTTTGAGTGACGGGCGTCGACTCTACGAGGCACTTCGTGCCCGACGGTTCGTGCTTGTCATCCCCAATGACTCCCCTCATCTCTCCTCGCTGATCAGCGAGTGGTCCGACGAAGTGGAGATCGTGTCCGCACGAGGCTCGACGAAAAAGAGTGTGCTGGTCCGGCCGGACGCCTACATCGCGTGGGCTGTCTCGGACGAGTCGCCTGAACGTCGTATCGACGCAACCCGCCATGCGCTGGCGGACTGGTGCGGCGCACAACCGGCGACCCCAGGAAGCAGGACTTCGCTCGTGTGACGCCTCCACCCGGTTTACGGCCGCAGGCGCGAGCCGAGCACCTTCATCACTCTGCGTCCTCCTGTCGGTCGGCCCCACCGGAGGCCGGTCGGGCCAAGCGCAGCGGGATACTCGGGAAGGAAAGTTCCTTGAACCATGCCCTTTACCGTGCGTGCAGCAAGTGCTGCATAGCCCATGGTGGAGAGTGCGAGGATAACGTACGCGATCACCTTCGAATGATCGACATCCTCGGCTCTCAGCCAGAAAATCACATCCGTGACAGCGGCGACATAGGTGAAAGCGAACGCCCAGTAGGGCGGCCCGAAAGGAGCCGTCCGATATGAGGGAATCATCGAAATCTGCACGAGTGCCATGAGCAGTGCGTAGCCTGCCAGCCCGCTCGCCACGAAATCCGCTCTTCCTCCCAATCGACCGCCCGCAGTTGCATGGAACACGGCTTTCACGTCATTTCATTAGTCTAGTTTCCCGCGTTGGCCGTTCGGGGATTTCTGTCCAGTGTGACGGTTCTCTGGCTGTACACCGTCGTAGAAGATCCTTCTGAAATCTTCCCCGTCTCGATCGTCTCTGGATGGGTACGGTCAGACTCGTGTCTGGAGCGCGTCGGGTTGGTCACCCGTAGGCGTGCGCTGGTTGATCGCGCGCGACTAGGGGAGCTGGTACGGGCATGGCGCTTGACGCTGCTCGATCGGAAGAGGGGTTCACGTCGGCGAGGGCTACGCGGGTGATGGCTGCCGCGTGCCAGGCTGCGGGGCTCGATGACAGAGGCGCAGAGTTGATCCGTCTCGGTGAGAACGCGTTGTTCCGGCTGCACGCCCTGGGCTAGTCGGGTGAAATGCGATGGCAGCGCAAAGAGATCGGCCGTTATGCAGTAAACGCTCGTCAAGATCTATGGGAGACCCGTCCATTCGCGCAACTCGTGATGGGTGGGGCAGCCCCCTGTGACGCTAAGGAGCAAACATGTTCCCCAAAACCATCGTCGCGCGCATCGCTCAAGGCCTCGGCTTCGGCGTCGTGCTGGCGGTGAGTGCGACAGCCACTCCGGCGGCGGCCGCACAAGCAACGTTCGTTCCCTGCGATCCCGGCCAGCTGTCCGCGGCCATCGCTACCGCCAACCAGCACGGAAGCGGTGTGCTGTCCCTTGCCGCGGACTGCGTGTACACCCTGAGCAGCCCACTTCCGGCCATCACGGGGAACATCACCATCGACGCGAACGGTGACACCATCACGCGGTCCAGCAGCGCACCGGCCTTCCGCATCTTCACCGTCGCCGCCAATGGTCACCTGACCCTGCAACAAGCGACCGTCTCGAACGGAGTGGCCACGGGAAACTTCCCAGACAACTTCGGCGGAGGCATCGCCAACTTCGGATTCCTTGACGTCGTGGACAGCCGGATCAACAACAACACTGCCGACTTCTCCGGCGGCATCGGAAATGTGGCAACTGCCATGATCGTGCGCACCACCGTTTCGGGCAACACCACGACGCACAACGGTGGCGGCGCCGCCAACGACGGGACAATGACGATCGTCAGGAGCCGCTTCAACAACAACTCTGCCAGCGGGTTCGGTGGCGGAATCGCCAACGACGGAACCCACACC
>NZ_JBHYKH010000008.1:24471-53328 GCF_042741275.1 Streptomyces sp. NPDC058964 | reverse complement strand
TCCCCCGAGCAGGGGCGGACCGCCGCCACGACCCACACTCCTGCACGGGGAACGGCCTGTTCAACGCCTGTCAGGGCGCTGTGGCACGGAGGTGACCGTTCCGCTACGTGACCGGCGCCCGGCCCGCCCCCGGGAACCGATCGGCCGCCCGGCGTCGTCACCTGCTCAGAGCGGGCGAACCGATGAGCCGAGGCAGGCCGTGGAGGTGCACGATGGGCGGCTGGCAACCGCTGCCGGAGGGACTCCCGCCGGAAGTGCGGCACTTCGTCGAGCAGTTACGGCTCCTCAAGGACAGCACCGGCCTCAGCCTCGTCGCGCTGGGCGCGCGCACCGCCTACAGCAAGTCCTCCTGGCAGCGCTACCTCAACGCGGTCCAGCCGCCGCCCCGGCAGGCCGTCGACGCCCTGTGCCGGGTCGCGGGCGTGGCCGGCCCGGACGCCGAACGGCACGCCGTGCGCTGGGAACTCGCGGTCCAGGCCTGGCCCCGGCCGGTGACTGCGGCCGACCGCGCCGGGAGACCCGCCGGCACCGAGGAGTACGAGGACGACCCCACGCTCCCGTGGTGGGACCGGCCCGAGGAGAAGCCCGCGCCCCGTCCCGTCGGCCGCCTGCTGCTGTCCGCGGTCCTGCTGCTCCTCGTCCTGCTCCTGGCCGCCGTCGCCGGAGCCATGGCCTTCGGGTGACCCGCGAGCCCGGGGACGGGCGGGGCGACGCCTGTGCTTCCATTGTGTCGATGTATTGACAAGTTCACGGATAGGCCGGAAAGACCCTGCGCAATCGGGCTAACGTGTCCAATCGGGACGGTCCGGTGGACCGCGAAGCCATCGGCGTGCAACGGTGCATGCCCAACGGGCCTATTGCTCCCGTGCGCCCCCTTCCCGGGAACCGCGATCGTCGACGGACGCATCCCCGTGGGTAGCCAGACGGGGACTGGCCGGGGCCCGTGCGCGCGGGATCACAGGGGAAGGCGCGGGGAACGAAACAGCACCGACCGGGGGGAAGAGGGGGAACCGATGCCTCGTTGGAAAGCCTTGCCGGATGAGCTCGATCCGCAGGTCAGGGAGTTCGCAAGCCAGTTGCGGCGGCTCGTGGACCGCAGTGGGCTGAGCATCGCCGCACTGGCCGACCGCACGGGCTACAGCAAGACGTCCTGGGAGCGTTACCTCAACGGCCGGCTCCTCGCGCCCAAGGGCGCGATCGTCGCGCTCGCCGAGGTCACCGGCACCAATCCCATTCACCTGACGACCATGTGGGAGCTCGCCGAACGCGCCTGGAGCCGTTCGGAGATGCGCCACGACATGACGATGGAGGCGATCCGGATCTCCCAGGCGCGCGCCGCGCTGGGGGAGTTCGGCGGGCCCGTCGCGGGCACCAACGGGACCAAGGCGGCCGGCAAGGGCGGCAGTACGACGGTCACTCCCGGGGTCGCGGGGCCGGCGGGAGTGTCTCCCACGATCCCGCCACAGCCGACGGCACCCGACGCCGGCGCCCGGGAGGAGGCCGCCCAGCAGGAGGCCGCCCGGGAGGAGGCCGCCCGGCCCGCCGCGCCGGGCGGCACCAACTCCTGGGGGCTCGCAGGCTACGAGGGCCCGTCGCCGACGAGCCACCGCCCGTCCGGCGGTGCTTCGACGTCACCGGCCCCCGCGCCGTCCGCCTCCGGCGTCCCCGGCCCCGCCCCGGCGGCTCCGGGCCCGTACACCGAGCCCCCGCAGGGACCGCGTCCCGGCGGCTCCTCCGCCGCGGGGGCGGGCAAGCGGCGGCTGACGATGTTCCTCGCGGGCGTCGTCGGTATGGCCGTCGTGATCGCCGCCGTCTTCTTCTTCACCCACCGCGGTGGCGACAAGAAGAACGAGGGCGCGGCCAAGTCGCCCTCCCCGTCCGCCAGTACCGCCGACCTGCCCGCCGGGGTCAAGTGCAGCGGCGCCGGATGCACCGGCAAGGACGCGGAGAGCATGGGGTGCAGCGGCAACCTGGTCACCACGGCCAAGAGCGCCACCATCGGCAACACCGTCCTCGAGGTCCGCTACAGCAAGACCTGTGGCGCCGCCTGGGGCCGGATCACCGGGGCCGCGCAGGGGGACCGGGTCCAGGTCACCGTGGGCAAGGTCAAGCGGTCCGGAGACATCACCACCGCGGGTGACACCATCGCGTACACCCCGATGGTGGCCGTGAAGGACGCGGGTGAGGCGAAGGCGTGCGCGACGCTGGCGTCGGGCCGCAGGGCGTGCACGCAGTAGAAACGTTCACCTCCGGCACCGGTCGGCGCGCCCCGTGCGCCGGCCGGGGAAAACCGACCGGGTGAGACAGGCATGACCCGCCGGATCGTGGGCACGCGAACGGTACCCCCACGGGAGTCCGGCAACCGGTGCCCCCGGACGGGGGGGCCCGGGGGCGCCACACAAACCCGCCCGCGCCCGCCCGGGCCGGTGTGCACGAGGGTGGGGGGCCCGCCGCGCCCCCCGCCCCCGCCCGGGGGTGGGGGCCCCCGACACGCGCCCCCCCGCGCCCCCCCCGCCCCGGGCCCCCCCGCCCGCCCCCCGCCTTCGTCTCACCTCTCCCGGACGGGCGGCCGCCTTCTTGCGTCACTCTGTGGGACGGGCCACACGGTCCCGGCACTCCCGGATCCCGGAGGCGCGATAGCCTGACCGCTGGATCTCTCTTGACGCCAAGAGATCGATCATTCATACCCGTGATCGATCATCGCGGCGGGCACCCGGCCACAAGCCGGGGCGGGGATCCCGTACCCCAGGGGCAGGGACGCCCCACCGCCTGCTGTCATACGGAGAACGCCATGACCCGCACTCCCGTGAACGTCACCGTCACCGGCGCGGCCGGCCAGATCGGTTACGCCCTGCTCTTCCGCATCGCCTCCGGCCAGCTGCTCGGCGCGGACGTGCCGGTCAAGCTGCGCCTCCTGGAGATCACCCCGGCGCTCAACGCCGCCGAGGGCACCGCGATGGAGCTGGACGACTGCGCGTTCCCGCTCCTGCAGGGCATCGACATCACGGACGACCCGAACGTCGCCTTCGACGGCACCAACGTCGCCCTCCTCGTGGGCGCCCGCCCGCGTACCAAGGGCATGGAGCGCGGCGACCTGCTCTCCGCCAACGGCGGCATCTTCAAGCCCCAGGGCAAGGCCATCAACGACCACGCCGCGGACGACATCAAGGTCCTGGTCGTCGGCAACCCGGCCAACACCAACGCCCTGATCGCCCAGGCCGCCGCCCCGGACGTACCGGCCGAGCGCTTCACCGCGATGACCCGTCTGGACCACAACCGCGCGCTGACCCAGCTCGCGAAGAAGACGGGTACCACGGTCGCCGACATCAAGCGCCTGACCATCTGGGGCAACCACTCCGCCACCCAGTACCCCGACATCTTCCACGCCACGGTCGGCGGCAAGAACGCCGCCGAGGTCGTCAACGACGAGAAGTGGCTCGCCGAGGACTTCATCCCGACCGTCGCCAAGCGCGGTGCCGCGATCATCGAGGCCCGTGGCGCCTCCTCGGCGGCTTCCGCCGCCAACGCCGCCATCGACCACGTGTACACCTGGGTCAACGGCACGGCGGACGGCGACTGGACCTCCATGGGCATCCCGTCGGACGGCTCCTACGGCGTCCCGGAGGGCCTGATCTCCTCCTTCCCCGTCACCACCAAGGACGGCAAGTACGAGATCGTCCAGGGCCTGGACATCAACGAGTTCTCCCGCGCCCGCATCGACGCCTCGGTCAAGGAGCTCGAGGAGGAGCGCGACGCGGTCCGCGGCCTCGGCCTCATCTGAGCCGGCTGACGGAGCGTCTCTGTCACGAGCCTGCACGGGCCCTGTTCCGGATTTCCCCCGGAACGGGGCCCGCACCCGTTTTCGCCGCTACCGTCAAGAGCGGTACCCAGCAGGGTGATTCGGGGGGTTCGCGATGAGCGGATGGGACAGCGGCAGCCAGGACGGTCACAGCTCCGGTTCCGGGCCGGAGCACGAACCCAGCGAGGAGAGAGGCCGGGCAGCCTGGTCCGCCCACGAGCCGGACGCGCCGCCGCCCTGGGCGTCCGCCGAGACCCGCACGGACCGGGCGCCGTCGCCGTGGGCCACACCCCGCCCGGAGGACGCGGCGGCCCGCGCGGCGGCCGACCGCCGGGCGGGCGATCCGCTGCCTCCCTCGGCCGGCCCGGACGAGGGCGACGCTCCTCCGCCGTGGGCCGTCCACCGGCACGACGACAACCCGCCCCCGGCTCCGCCGCCGTGGGCGTCGGCCGAGACGTACGTCGGGGTGCCGGCGCCCCCGGTCCACACGCCCCCGGTCCACACGCCGCCGCCCACGCCGGCCCAGGGGCCGCCTCCCGTGCCGCCGCAGCCCTGGGCCCCGTCCGGGCCGACGCCTCCGTACCAGCCGGTGACCGGCCCCCGGCCGGGCACCGGAAGCGGCCCCGGCCGTCTGCTGCTCGTGCTCGTCGTCATCGTCGTCGCCGCGGGATCCGGTCTGGGCGTCTGGTACTTCACCGGCGACCGGAGCACCGCGACCGGGGCGGGTCCTTCCAGCAGCGTCGGCGTCAGCACCCCGGCGCCGGAGCCCTCGTCCCCGCCGGACACCCCGTCCGACACCCCGTCCGAGACCCCCTCCGACTCGACGCCCGCCTCCTCGCCCCCCACCGGCTACCGCACCGCGCACGACCCGGTGGGCTACACACTCGACGTCCCCACGGGCTGGA
Source organism: Streptomyces sp. NPDC058964 (assembly GCF_042741275.1). NCBI lineage: Bacteria > Bacillati > Actinomycetota > Actinomycetes > Kitasatosporales > Streptomycetaceae > Streptomyces > Streptomyces sp. NPDC058964. The sequence continues at coordinate 48,624 of NZ_JBHYKH010000008.1, read as the reverse complement.
CCCGCAGGCAGAAGCACGGCGAGAAGGCCGCGGTGGTCTTCTACGAGTCCCCGTCCGACGGCCGCCAGCTGCAGATCTTCGAGCTCTCCGAGTCCACCCCGGCCGAGTCCCTGGACATGGCCGAGAACGACCCCGGTTACGGCTACTCCCAGCAGCCCGGCTACCAGGCCGAGGACCGGGCCTCGGGCGACACCTGGGTCGAGCTCTCGTACCGCTACGACGACAAGGACAAGGGCGCCCGCCGGGTCGTCGACCACCGCTTCCAGGCCGCCGACGGAACGCTCTACGCGATCCGCGCCAGCGGCCCCGAGGACCTGTCCGCCGCCCTGGTCCGCGAGCCGCTCGACACCGCACTGGCCTCCTTCTGCCCGGCGGACTCCCAGTGCGGCCAGTGATCACTCCATGCCGCGCCCGCCCGGCGCACCGAACGGCTCGGTGAGCACCTCGCCGGTCCCGGCCCGCCGCCCGGACGAGCACCTGGCGTACCGCCCGCACGGTCCGTGCCTCCCCGGCGACGTACGCCACGCCGCCGGGTCCGGGAGCGAGCCGTCGTACCGATTCGGGAAGCGTTCCTCTTCGTCATCCGCTTCGTCATCCGCGACACCGGCACCCGGCCCGCCGGCCGGGTCCGGCTGCGCGGATGCGTGCGGGACCTGATGGCGGGATGGTCAGGCGGCGGACCCGGTGCCCAGCCGCTTCTCGAACCAGTGGCCCGCGTACACGTTGTCGTCGTAGCGCGGGATCTCGGTGTAGCCGCACGCCGAATACATGGCCTGGGCCTCCTTGAGCACGACATGCGTGTCCAGGCGGACGACATCGAGCCCGCGCGCCCGCGCCTCCCGCTCCAGCCCGTCGAGCAGCCGCCGGGCGAGGCCCAGCCGGCGGGCCCCGGGGTGCACCCAGACGTGCCGGATCTCGCCCGTCCCGGGCTCCAGCCGCCTGAGCGCCCCGCAGCCCACCGGCCGGCCCTCCTCGTACGCGACCAGGAAGGCACCGGCGTGACCGGTCACCTCCTCGGGCCGTACGAGGGCGGACTTGTCGAAACCCTCGGGGAACCGCGCGTCGATGTCGGCGGCGTAGGCGTCCAGGCAGGCGCGGGCGTCCGCCGAGGCGCCGTCGACCACCTCGACCGCGATGCCCGCGAGCCGCAGCAGACGCCGGGTGGTGGCCATCGCCCCGGTCAGTTCGGCGCGCTGGTCCCGGGTGAGCCCTCCGAGCAGTCCGGCGGCGAGCGCGTCGGCACGCCGGTTCTGCTCCTCGACCTCGGCACGCCCGGCCGGGGTCAGCTCGACGATCCGCAGCCGGTTGTCGTGCGGGGGGACCCCGACGCGGACCATGCCCTGCGCCTCCAGCGCCCGCGCCATCCGGCTCAGGTAACCGGCGTCCAGACGGAGCCGGTTCCGCAGTTCGCGCAGGGAGACCCCGTCGCCGATCTCGAACAGCAGGCGGGCCTCGCCGAGGGGGCGGTCCTGGCCCAGGTAGTGGTCGTCGAGGGCGCCGATGCGGCGCGTGAAGTAGCGGTTGAACCGGCGGAAGGCGGCCACGTGCTCCGCCGGCACCGGTTCCGGAACGGGATCCGACACGGGCTCCATAAACATTTGACTCTAGTCAAAGGTTTCCGGGGTGTCGATGGCCGGGCCGCCCGGACCGCGGGTCGGCGAGCGGGCGGGCCTGTTCGCCCAGCCGCGGGCCCGCCTCCCCCGGTCAGGAGCCCAGCAGCTGCTTCAGCTCCGACACGTCGACCGACTCCTCGGGGGAGGGCGTGGCGGACGGCACCGGCTCGTCGTAGTCCCCGAGGGTCACGGTCCGGTCGGTGCCGTCGCCCTTCCGGGCGGCCCCGACCAGCAGGTGCGGGGAGTCCGACGTGACGTACAGGGTGGTCGGCCTGCCGTCCTTCTCGCCCTTCAGGGGGATCACCTTCGTACCGTCGACCGTCGTCTCGGCGCCCTTCGTCAGCGGCTTGCCGGAGGACGTGTCGAGGGTCAGCTCCCTCCGGAAGCCGCTCAGGTCGCAGACGTCGGTCCACAGGCCGAGGACGGCGTCGTGCGTGGAACCGTGGACGTAACGGTCCTTGAGGAGCTCGGCCACCTCGTCGCCCTGACCGCCCGGCGTCTGGGCCTTCCAGAACGTGCTGTCGGGCTTCATCCAGATCTGGTCGCCCCGTTTGACGATCTCGAGGCTGCCGCTGTTCGGGCCCATCCGCAGCGTGCCCACGCAGTTGTTCTCCCGGTCCAGTGCCAGGTCCATCGAGTCGAGCTCCTTGCCGCTCGTCCTCGCGGCCGTGCTGCGGTCCGTCAGCGTCAGACGTACCGACCTGGCGTGGAGCAGGTTGTTCTCGGCCTGCCGGGCGAGTTCGCGGGCACTCGGATCGCCGCCGCCGTCCGCCGCGGCCGTCGTGACCAGGGCGGGGGAGAGGAGCAGCGCCGCGGTCGCGACGGCGCACCTCAGCCTTCTCCCGGCCATGGCGTCACCTCCGTGATCAAGACCTGCGTTCAGCGTACGTTTGGGGGGTTTTGTCCGCACGTTCCGTGAGCTGGCGCACTTTCGGCCGCCGATTGCGCATGCAATCCGGTAGCCAGGGCAGGCGGCCTCCGTCCCCGAGGGTGACACGCGTGTGACACAGGGGAACGGAACAGGAACGGAAGGCAGTACCGAACATGGCGGACAGAACGGAACGACGGGCGACGGCGACCATCCACGCCGCAGGAGAGTGGCGGGAAGCGGTCTCCGGTGCGACGCGCGAGGTCCTCGACCCCGCGGACGCCCTGCCCTTCGCCGCCGTCGCCGAGGGCGACGAGAAGGACGCGGAAGTCGCGGTGGCCGCGGCCCGCCGCGCCTTCGACACCGGCGACTGGCCCCGCACGCCCGCCGCCGAGCGGGCCGCCCTGCTGCGCCGGGTCGCCGAACTCCTCGTACGCGACCGCGAACGGCTCGGCCTTCTGGAGAGCCGGGACGCGGGCAAGACCCTCGAAGAGGGCCGCGTCGACATCGACTGCGTCGCCGACGCCTTCCGCTACTTCGCCGACCTCGTCGCCGCCGAGGCCCCCGGCCGGGTCGTCGACGCGGGCTCCCCCGACGTCCACTCCGTCGTCGTGCACGAGCCCGTCGGCGTCTGCGCGCTGATCACCCCCTGGAACTACCCCCTCCTGCAGGCCAGTTGGAAGATCGCCCCGGCGCTCGCCGCCGGGAACACCTTCGTGGTCAAGCCGAGCGAGATCACCCCGCTGACGACGATCGCGCTGATCGGACTGCTCGCCGAGGCCGGACTGCCCGCCGGAGTCGCCAACATCGTCACCGGGCCCGGCCACTCGGTCGGCGCCACGCTCGCCGGGCACCCCGACGTCGACCTGGTCTCCTTCACCGGCGGCCTGGCCAGCGGTACCGAGGTCGCGCAGGCCGCCGCCCCGACCGTGAAGAAGGTCGCCCTCGAACTCGGCGGCAAGAACCCCAACGTCGTCTTCGCCGACGCCTGCGCCACCGACGAGGGTTTCGACACCGCCGTCGACCAGGCCCTCAACGCCGCCTTCATGCACAGCGGCCAGGTCTGCTCCGCGGGCGCCCGGCTCATCGTCGAGGAACCGCTGCGCGAACGCTTCGTCGCCGAACTCGCCCGCAGGGCGGGCCGGATCCGCCTCGGCCGGGGCACCGAGCACGGCGTCGAGTGCGGGCCGCTCGTCTCCGAGCAGCAGCGCGCCAAGGTCGAGGCGTACGTCGCCTCCGCGCTCGAGGAGGGCGCGGTGCTGCGCTCCGGCGGCCGGCGTCCCGAGCCGTCACCCGAGCGTCCCGAGTCCGGCTACTTCTACGAGCCGACCGTCCTCGACCAGTGCCACCGGGAGATGAAGGTCGTCCGGGAGGAGGTCTTCGGACCGGTCCTCACCGTCGAGACCTTCCGCACCGAGGACGAGGCCGTGTTCCTCGCCAACGACACCGAGTACGGCCTCGCCGGAGCCGTCTGGACCGCCGACGCGGGCCGGGCCCGGCGCGTCGCGGGACGGCTGCGCCACGGCACCGTCTGGATCAACGACTTCCACCCCTACCTCCCGCAGGCGGAGTGGGGAGGCTTCGGCAGGAGCGGTGTCGGCCGCGAGCTGGGACCCGCCGGGCTGGCCGAGTACCGCGAGACCAAGCACGTCTACCAGAACCTGGCGCCGAAGCCCGTGCGCTGGTTCGCCGGCTGAGCCCCGCCGCCTCCCCGACCCCACTGGAGCAAGTACCCCCATGCCCGAGACCACCCATACCTACGACTACGTCGTCATCGGCGGCGGCACTGCGGGCTCCGTCATCGCCTCCCGCCTCACCGAGGACCCCGACGTCACCGTCGCCGTCATCGAGGGCGGCCCCAGCGACGTCGGACGCGACGACGTCCTGACCCTGCGCCGCTGGATGGGCCTGCTCGGCGGCGAACTCGACTACGACTACCCGACCACCGAACAGCCGCGCGGCAACTCCCACATCCGGCACAGCCGCGCCCGTGTGCTCGGCGGATGTTCCTCGCACAACACCCTCATCTCGTTCAAGCCGCTGCCGTCCGACTGGGACGAGTGGGAGGCGGCCGGCGCCAAGGGCTGGGGCGCGGTGCCGATGGAGGCGTACTACGCCCGGCTGCTGAACAACATCGTCCCGGTCGACGAGAAGGACCGGAACGCCATCGCCCGCGACTTCGTCGACGCCGCCCGGCAGGCGCTCGGAGTCCCGCGCGTCGAGGGCTTCAACCGCGAGCCGTTCACCGAGGGGGCCGGCTTCTTCGACCTCGCCTACCACCCCGAGAACAACAAGCGGTCCAGCGCCTCGGTGGCCTATCTGCACCCGGTGCTGGACGAGCGCCCCAACCTGACGATCCTGCTGGAGACCTGGGCCCACCGGCTGGAACTGGACGGCACCCGCGCCGAAGGCGTCCACGTCCGTACCGAGGGCGGCGAGGAGATCCTCGTACGAGCCCGTCGCGAGGTCGTGCTGTGCGCGGGCGCGGTCGACTCGCCGCGCCTGCTGCTGCACTCCGGCATCGGCCCTCAGGCGGACCTGGAGAACCTCGGCATCCCCGTCGCGCACGACCTGCCGGGCGTCGGTGAGAACCTGCTCGACCACCCCGAGTCGGTGATCGTCTGGGAGACCCACGGACCCATCCCGGAGAACTCCGCGATGGACTCCGACGCAGGTCTGTTCGTGCGCCGCGACCCCGAACACGCGGGCCCCGACCTGATGTTCCACTTCTACCAGATCCCGTTCACGGACAATCCGGAGCGACTGGGCTACGAGCGCCCGGAGTTCGGCGTCTCCATGACCCCGAACATCCCCAAGCCGAAGAGCCGCGGCCGGCTGTACCTGACGAGCGCGGACCCCGCCGTCAAGCCCGCCCTCGACTTCCGTTACTTCACCGACGAGGACGACTACGACGGCCGCACCCTCGTCGACGGCATCCGCATCGCCCGCGAGATCGCGAAGACGGAGCCGCTGGCCGGCTGGCTGAAACGCGAGGTCTGCCCCGGCCCGGAGATCACCGGCGACGAGGAACTGAGCGAGTACGCCCGCAAGGTCGCGCACACCGTCTACCACCCGGCCGGCACCTGCCGCATGGGCGCCGCCGACGACGAACTGGCCGTCGTCGACCCGGAGCTGAGGATCCGCGGCCTGGACGGCATCCGCATAGCCGACGCCTCCGTCTTCCCGACCATGACCGCGGTCAACCCGATGATCGGGGTGCTCATGGTCGGCGAGAAGGCCGCCGAACTGATCGGAGGTGAGGCCTGATGGCTCTCACAGTCCCCACCCGCAAACCCCCCACCACCGACACGCCCGTCTTCTCGGTCGACGGCCTGTGGAAGGTCTTCGGACCGAAGGCCGACCGCGTCCCGGGCGACCCCGAGCTGACCGGCCTGCCGCCCGCCGAGCTCCGCTCCCGCACCGGCTGCACGGCCGCCGTCCGGGACGTCTCCTTCGACGTGCGCAAGGGCGAGGTCTTCGTCGTCATGGGCCTGTCCGGCTCCGGCAAGTCCACGCTGGTGCGCTGTCTGACCCGGCTCATCGAGCCGACGGCCGGCACCATCGCCATCGACGGCGAGGACGTGCGCGCCATGGACCGCGCCCGTCTGCGCGAACTGCGCCGGCACCGCGCCGCGATGGTCTTCCAGCACTTCGGCCTGCTCCCGCACCGCACGGTCCTCGACAACGTCGCGTACGGCCTGGAGATCCAGGGCGTCGGCAGGTCCGAGCGGCGGGCACGGGCCCAGGAGATCGTCGCCAAGGTCGGTCTCGAAGGCCTGGAGAAGCGCAGGCCCGGCCAGCTGTCCGGCGGCCAGCGCCAGCGCGTCGGCCTGGCCCGTGCCTTGGCCGTCGACCCCGAAGTGCTGCTCTTCGACGAGCCGTTCAGCGCCCTCGACCCGCTGATCCGGCGCGACATGCAGGACGAGGTGGTCCGGCTGCACCGGGAGGAGGGCCGCACGATGGTCTTCATCACCCACGACCTGGCCGAGGCCCTCAAGCTCGGCGACCGCATCGCCCTCATGCGCGACGGCCGGGTCGTCCAGCTCGGCACCCCGGAGGAGATCGTCGGCTCCCCGGCCGACGACTACGTCCGGGAGTTCGTGCGCGACGTCCCGCGCGAGCAGGTCATGACGGTCCGCAGGGCGATGCGGCCCGGCGACTGCGGCGGCCCGGACCACCCGGGCGCGCTGCCGCCCGACGCCGTCGTCGCCGAGGCGATCAGGGCGGTGGCCCTGGGCGGCAGGCCCGCCTGCGTCGTGGAGGACGGCCGGTGCCTGGGGGTGGTGGACCACGAGCGGCTGATCGCCGTGGTCGCCGGAACGGAGCAGCTCAAGGAGGCCGCCTGATGGCCACAGTCACCGCTGCCGCACCCCGGTTCGCGCTGCCCGGACTCCTGCGCCGCCCCGCCGCCCGCAAACTGCTCCTGCTCGCCCTCGCCGCGGCCGTCCTCGTCCCGCTGGCCAACGCCCGCTGGGCGAGCGGGACCTGGCCGCACGCGCTCACCGTCGACCTCTCCCGTCCCCTCACCAGCGCCGGGGACTGGGTCATCGACCACCGGGACAGCCACCCCCTCTTCCTCTACTTCTTCGGCTACATCAGCAACGCGGTCGTCCTGTCCGTGCGCGGCGTGTATCTGACGCTCCTGGCCGCGGGCTGGGCGGGTGTCACGGCCTTCGGCGCCCTCGTGGCCTGGCGGGCCGCCGGCGTCCGCCTCGCGCTGGGCACGGCCACCGCCTTCCTGGTCTGCGGTCTGCTCGGCATGTGGGTGCCGGCGATGCAGACCCTGGCCCTGATGGTGGTCGCCGTCCTCGCGTCCGTCGTCGTGGGCGCCCTGCTCGGTCTCGGCGCCGGACTCTCCGACCGCCTCGACCGCGCCCTGCGCCCGGTCCTGGACACCATGCAGGTGCTCCCGGCGTTCGCGTACCTGCTGCCCGTCGTCCTGGTCTTCGGCATCGGCGTCCCCGCGGCCGTCCTCGCCACCGTCGTCTACGCCGCCCCGCCCATGGCCCGCCTCACCTCGCTGGGCCTGCGCGGCGCCGACCCCGAGGTCCTGGAGGCCGTGGACTCGCTGGGCGCCACGGCCCGCCAGCGCCTGCTGACCGCCCGCATTCCGCTGGCCCGCAAGGAACTCCTCCTCGGGCTCAACCAGACGATCATGATGGCCCTCTCGATGGCGGTCATCGCGTCGGTCATCGGCGCCGGCGGCCTCGGCGACCGCGTCTACCAGGCGCTCGCCTCCGTCGACGTGGGCGCGGCACTCACCGCGGGCATCCCGATCGTGCTGCTCGCCGTCGTCCTGGACCGGGTGACCGGAGCGGCGGGGGAGAGCCTCGGCGAGGGGCATCGCGACCTGCGGCCCTGGGCCTACGGGGCGCTCGTCACCGTCGCCGCGGCCCTGGCCGCCCGCCTGGCCGGGCGCCTCGACTGGCCCACGGGCTGGGTCCTGAACATCGCCGAGCCGGTCAACCGCGCCGTGGACTGGATGACCGCCCACCTCTACTCCGGCGTCCCCTGCATCGGCGGCACCGCGGACTGGGCGGGCCACTTCACCACCTGGATCCTGGACCCCGTCCGCAGCGGTCTGCAGTGGCTGCCGTGGTGGTCGGTCCTGCTGATCGTCGCCGCCCTGGCCTGGCTGATCGGCACCTGGCGCACCGCCCTGACCGCCGTCCTCGCGATGGCCGCGATCGGCGTGCTCGGGGTGTGGGAGCCGTCCCTGGACACGCTCTCCCAGGTCCTCGCCGCCGTCGCCGTCACCCTCGTGCTCGGCTTCGCGACCGGTATCGCCGCAGCCCGCAGCGACCGCTTCGAGCGGGCCCTGCGCCCGGTGCTGGACGTGTTCCAGACGATGCCGCAGTTCGTGTACCTGATCCCGGTCGTCGCGCTGTTCGGCGTCGGCCGCGCCCCCGCCGTCGCCGCGGCCGTGGTCTACGCGCTCCCGGCCGTCGTACGGATCACCGCGCAGGGCCTGCGCCAGGTCGACCCGGCCGCGCTGGAGTCCGCCCGCTCGCTCGGCGCGACCGGCCGGCAGCAGCTGTGGCAGGTCCAGCTGCCGCTCGCCCGCCCGGCACTGCTGCTCGCCGTCAACCAGGGCGTGGTCCTGGTCCTCGCCGTCGTCATCATCGGCGGCCTGGTCGGTGGCGGCGCCCTCGGTTACGACGTCACCTTCGGCCTCGCCCAGGGCGACCTGGCGACCGGGCTGGTCGCGGGCGCGGCGATCGTCTGCCTCGGCCTGGTGCTCGACCGGGTGACCCAGCCGACGGAACGCCGCGCGAGGAAGGGAGCCTGACATGCGCCGCACCACGCTCACGGCCGCCGTGGCCGTGCTGGCCCTGACCACCGGCTGCGGGGCCGCCGACATGACCAAGCAGGCCTCACCCTTCGCCAACGCCCAGGGCGCGAAGACGGTCACCCTCTCCGTGCAGTCCTGGGTCGGCGCGCAGTCCAACGTGGCCGTCGCCCAGTACCTGCTGGAGCACAAGCTCGGCTACCGGGTCGACACCGTTCAGGTCGACGAGGTCCCCGCCTGGGACGCGCTCAGCCAGGGCCGGGTCGACGCCATCCTGGAGGACTGGGGCCACCCCGACCAGGAGAAGCGCTACGTCGACGACAAGAGGACCATCGTGCGCGGCGGCGACCTCGGGGTGACCGGGCACATCGGCTGGTACGTGCCCACATACCTCGCCAAGCAGCACCCGGACATCACGGACTGGAGGAACCTCGACAAGTACGCCTCGCTCTTCCGCACCGCGGAGAGCGGCGGCAAGGGCCAGCTGATGGACGGCTCCCCGTCCTATGTCACCAACGACAAGGCGCTGGTGACCAACCTCAAGCTGGACTACCAGGTGGTGTTCGCCGGTTCCGAGGCGGCGCAGATCACCCAGATCAGGCAGTTCGCCAAGGAGAGGAAGCCCTTCCTCACCTACTGGTACTCGCCCCAGTGGCTGTTCAGGAAGGTCCCGATGACCGAGGTGAAGCTGCCCCCGTACAAGGAGGGCTGCGACGCGGACGCGGCGAAGGTCGCCTGCGCCTATCCGCACACCCCGCTGCAGAAGTACCTCAACGCCGGCTTCGCCCACGACGGCGGCAGGGCGGCCGCCTTCCTGAGGAAGTTCAAGTGGACGACCGAGGACCAGGACGAGGTCTCCCTGATGATCGCCGACCGGAAGCTGACCCCGCAGGAGGCCGCGAAGAAGTGGGTCAACAGCCACCCCTCGGTCTGGAAGAGGTGGCTGTCCTGATCCCGTTACCGGGAAAGTCCGTCCGCGATCTCCCGCAGCGCCCCGGTGGCGCGCCGCTGGAGTCCGGGACCGAATGTGACGCGGGTGGCCCCGAGTCCGCCGAGTTCGGCGGTCGAGGGGCCCTCGCCGTCCGCCCGGGCGCCGACGTTGATCGGCCCCTGGATACCGGAGCGCAGCAGCGGCAGTACGGCGGGCGGGGCGCCGAGCGGGTACACGCAGTCGGCGCCCGCCGCGACGTAGAGCGCGGCCCGCTCGATCGCCCGCTCCGGATCCGTCACCCCGCACAGGAAGGTGTCGACGCGCGCGTTGACGAACAGCTCGTCCGCGGCCGCCGAGCGCACCTCGGCCAGCCAGTCGGCGTGCGCGCGCGGGTCCTTGAGCACACCCCCTTCGGAGTCCTCGAGGTTGCAGCCCACGGCGCCGGCCTCCAGCAGCCGCTCCACCAGCTCCCTCGGCGCGAGCCCGTACCCTCCCTCGACGTCCGCCGACACCGGTACGTCCACGGCCCGCACGACACGCGCCACGGCGGCGAACATCTCGTCCGCGGGAACCTCGCCGTCCGCGTACCCGAGGGACGCGGCGACGCCCGCGCTGGGCGTGGCGAGTGCCGGGAACCCGGCCTCCGCGAAGACCCGGGCGCTCGCCGCGTCCCAGGGACCCGGCAGGACGAGTGGATCGCCCGGGACGGGCCGCCGGTGCAGGGACCGGAAGACTTCCACCTGACTCACGGCTGGTAACCCCCCGGCGGGATGCGGCGGCTGACCATGATCCGGTTCCAGCCGTTGACGACGGTGACCAGGCCGATGAGATGGGCCAGTCCGGCCTCGTCGAAGTGCTTGGCGGCGGTGGCGTACACCTCGTCGGGCACGCAGCCCTCCGTGAGCACGGTCACCGCCTCGGTCAGTGCCAGCGCGGCCCGCTCCCGCTCGCTGTAGAGGTCCTCGGTCTCCTCCCAGGCGCCGAGGAGCTGGATGCGGTCCTCCGACTCCCCGTTCCTCCGGGCCGCCCGGAGGTGCGTGTCGAGGCAGAACGCGCAGTGGTTGAGCTGCGAGGCGCGGATCATGACCAGCTCGGCCAGGACCTGATCGCCGAGCCCGTGCCCGGCGGCCGAGCTCGGGGCCGACATGGCCCGGCCCACCTCGCGGTCCAGCAGCCGCGTAGGGCTCACTGATACTGCCCCGGCTGGTAGTGGCCCGGGGTCATCCGGGTCGTCACGCCGAACCGGTTCCACGCGTTGATCACCGTGATCGCGGCGATCAGCTGCGCCAGCTCGGCCTCCTCGAAGAGCTTGGCGGCCCGCTCGTAGACCTCGTCCGGCACGAAGCCGTCCGTCAGGACCGTGATCGCCTCCGTCAGCTCGATCGCCGCCAGCTCCTTCTCCGTGTAGAAGTGCCGCGACTCGTCCCACGCGCTGAGCTGCACGATGCGCTCGACGCTCTCCCCGGCCGCGAGCGCGTCCTTGGTGTGCATGTCCAGGCAGAACGCGCAGTGGTTGAGCTGCGAGGCGCGGATCTTCACCAGCTCGTACAGCTTGGGCTCCAGGCCCCGCCGGGCGGCGGTCTCGAGGCGGATCATCGCCTTGTACACCTCCGGGGCGTGCTCGGCCCAGGCCAGCCGGGGTGCGGTCTCGGGGGCGTATCGGACGTCGTTCTGGGTGGTCGCTTCGGTGTTCATGGCTTCGACCCTACGAACCGGGCAGCCCAGGAGTATGGTCCATTTCCATGGCGAAATCATGGGCCACTTTGGGTGTCGACCTGCACGTGGAACCGACCGGCACGGGCGGGCTGCGCCGCGGCCTGACCGACGCCCTGCGGGACGCCGTCCGCACCGGCCGCCTCGCCCCCGGCACCCGCCTGCCCTCCTCCCGTTCCCTGGCCGCCGATCTCGGTGTCGCCCGCAACACGGTCGCCGAGGTGTACGCGGACCTGGTCGCCGAGGGCTGGCTCACCGCCCGGCAGGGCTCGGGCACCCGGGTCGCGACGGGGGTGTCCCGCACACCCTCCGGGCAGCCGGGGAGCGCCGTCGCTGTGCCCGCGGGCGCGGCCCCGCGCCGCCGCGAACCCGACCGGCCGCGGTACAACCTGATCCCCGGCACCCCCGACCTCGCCTCCTTCCCCCGTACCGAGTGGCTCAAGGCGGCTCGTCGCGCCCTGACCGCCGCCCCCTCCCAGGCCCTCGGCTACGGCGACCCGCGCGGCCGCCCGGAACTGCGCGCCGCCCTCGCCGGCTATCTCTCCCGCGCCCGGGGCGTGCGCGCGGACCCCGACGGCATCCTGGTGTGCGCCGGCTTCTCGCACGCGCTGAGGATCCTCGGCGCCGTGCTGCGGGCGCGCGGCGCACGCGCGGTCGCGGTGGAGTCGTACGGCCTCCACGTCCACTGGGACCTGCTCACGGCGGCCGGACTGGCCACCCGGCCGCTGCCGTACGACGAACTGGGCACGGAGCCACGCGAGTTGCTGGAGGCCGGGGCGGTACTGCTCACCCCCGCCCACCAGTTCCCGATGGGCACGGCACTGCGCCCCGACCGGCGGGCGGGCGTCGTGGACTGGGCACGGCGCACCGGCGGACTGGTCCTGGAGGACGACTACGACGGCGAGTTCCGCTACGACCGCCAGCCGGTCGGCGCGCTGCAGGGTCTGGACCCGGACCACGTGGTGTACCTGGGCACCGCCAGCAAGTCCCTTGCCCCCGGCCTCCGGCTGGCCTGGATGGTGCTGCCGCGCTCCCTCATGGAGGAGTGCGCGGCGGCCAAGGGCCATGCCGACAGCTGCGGGGTGCTGGACCAGCTGACCCTGGCGGAGTTCATCGCCTCCGGGGCGTACGACCGCCACGTGCGCTCGGCCCGTCTCCGCTACCGGCGCCGCCGGGACGCCCTCGTGGCGGCCCTCGCCGTCCAGGCGCCCGAGGTCCGTGCCACCGGCATCGCGGCCGGGCTGCACGCCGTCCTGCGGCTGCCGTCCGGCACCGAGCCGTCGGTGGTCCAGGCGGCCGCCTGGCAGGGCCTCGCCCTGCACGGCCTTTCCTTCTACCGTCACGAAGAGGCCGCCGCGGACCGGCTGGACGCCCTGGTCGTCGGCTACGGCACCCCGCCCGACCACGCGTGGGCCGGGGCCCTCGACGCGCTGTGCCGGGTGCTGCCCTGACCTACGGGGTCTCCACCGGCGCCTCTCCGAACCGCGCCAGCGCCAGCGCCCCCGCCACGGCCACGGCGAAGCCCAGCACCGCCAGCCAGGCCAGGCCCTCCCTGGTCCGGTCGCCGAGCCAGATCACGCCGATGGCCGCCGGGCCGATGGTCTCGCCGATCACCAGGCCGGCCGTCGCCGTCGTCACCGAGCCGCGCTGCAGGGCGGAGGTCAGCAGCACGAAGGCAGCGCCGCCGCCGATCAGGAGGGCGTAGGCCGCCGGGTTGGCGAGCAGGTCGGCCGGCCGCAGCGAGTCGATCAGACGGACCGACACCTCCACCACCCCGAACCCGAAACCCGCCCCCAGCCCCAGCACCAGCGCCCGCATACGCCCGGACAGCCGCCCGCCCAGCAGCGCGAGCACCAGCATGCCGACCGCCGTCGCGAGCATCGCCCACTTCAGGGTGTCCGACCCCTCCTGGTCGCCCTCCGGCCCGGACGCCAGCCCCAGCATCGCGAGCCCGGCGCACACCACGCCCACCGCGCCCCACTCCGTGCCGCTCAGCCGCACCCGCAGCAGGCGCGCCGCGACCACCGCCGTCACCGCCAGACTCGACGCCAGCGCCGCGCCGACCGCGTAGATCGGAATCGAGCGCAGCGCCGCGATCTGGAACAGGAAGCCCAGACCGTCCAGCGCCAGCCCGGCCACATACCGCCACTGCCTGACCGCCCGCAGCAGCAGTGCGGCCTCGCCACCCCCGCCCGTACCGGCCTGCCGTGCGGCGACCGCCTGCAGCACCGTCGCCGTACCGAAGCAGAGCGCCGCGGCCAGGGCACACACCATTCCGAAGAGCACGAAGTGACTCTAGGGGAAGGGCGACCGGCGACCCGCCCCGGTGCCCGCTCCCGCCGTTCTCTAGGCTGACCGCCGAAAACACATCAACCAACGGGGGAGACACCGCCATGGACACCGCACGACGACGACTCCGCTCGGGCGCCGTCCTCCTCGGCGGCATGGGCCTGCTCGCCACCGCCCTGACCGCCTGCTCCTCGGCCCCGGACAAGCGCTGCGTCGACCGCGACAGCTACCGGCTCGCCAAGGGCTACAAGATCGTCGCCGACAAGAACTGCAAGGCCACCAAGGCCTTGGTGAACGGTGCCTGGTACTACGGCGGCAAGGAGAAGGGCTCCTGGGTGAACAGCGGCTCCTTCACCAAGCCGAGCAAGGGCTCCGGCTCGCATTCGGGCTCCTCGCACGGTGGCGTCCACCGCGGCGGCTTCGGCGGTGGCCACGGCAGCTCCGGCGGCTGACCCGGACCCGCCGCATGGAACGCCGTACGACCACGCCCCGCCCCGGCTGGCAACAGACCGTCGAGGAACAGGGGCTGGTCCATCCCCTGACCCGGCTCCCCGACGGTTCGCTGCGCCCCTACTGGGACGAGAGCGCCTACTACGTCTTCACTCTGGACGAGGTCGAGGCGCTGGAGGAGACCGTCGAGGAACTGCACCGCATGTGCCTCGCCGCCGCCGAGCACATCGTTGCAGAGGGCCGCCTCGCCGACCTCGGCATCAGCGACCCGCGCGTCGCCGCGGCCGTCACCGAGGCCTGGCGGCGCCGCGCCGAACTCCCTTCCGTCTACGGCCGCTTCGACCTCCGCTACGACGGCACCGGGCCGGCCAGGCTCCTGGAGTACAACGCCGACACCCCCACATCCCTGGTCGAGGCCGCCTCACCCCAGTGGTTCTGGATGGAGGAGCGCTTCCCCGGCGCCGACCAGTGGAACTCCCTGCACGAGCGCCTGGTCGGGGCCTGGCGCAAGCAGGCCGGGCTCCTCCCGCCGGGCAGCCCGCTGCACTTCGCGCACTCCGCCGCCGACGAACTCGGCGAGGACCTGATGACGGTCGCCTACCTGAAGGAGACCGCCGAACAGGCAGGCCTCGCCACCGACTGGATCTCCATGGAGGAGATCGGCTGGGACAGCCTCTCCGGCCGCTTCGTGGACAACGGACTTCGGTTCATCCGCAGCATCTTCAAGCTCTACCCGTGGGAATGGCTCACCACCGACGCCTTCGGAGGGCACGTCCTCGACACCCTGGACAACGGCGGCGGCACCGGCACCACCCTGTGGATCGAACCCGCCTGGAAGATGCTCCTGAGCAACAAGGCCCTCCTGGCGATCCTCTGGGAGCTGTACCCCGGCCACCCGAACCTCCTTCCCGCCTACCTGGACGGCCCGCGCGAGCTGGCGGAGTCGACCGGCTATGTCGCCAAGCCTCTGCTCGGCCGCGAGGGCGCGGGCGTCACCGTGCACCAGCCCGGCGGCCCCGCCGTCGTACGGGACGACGAGCCCTGCTGCTACCAGCAACTGGCTCCACTGCCCGACTTCGACGGCAACCACGTCGTCCTCGGCGCCTGGGTCGTGGAGGACGAGTCGGCCGGCCTCGGCATCCGCGAGTCCTCGGGCCTGATCACCGACGAGTACGCCCGCTTCCTGCCCCACGTGATCCTTTAGCCGGCGCCCCCGACGGGTGCCCGGGGGTGGATGTGGCCACGCCATCGAGCCGGGCTCGTCCGGCGGGTCGCGTCCGGCCGGTGCCGTCGGGCAGACCACGGCACGCGCCCGGCAGGCGTCGTCAGACGCCGAGCACCGCTCGCAGCTGGTCCAGCCCCCAGTCCAGGTCCTCCTTGCCGATCATCAGCGGAGGCGCGATCCGGACCGTGGAACCGTGGGTGTCCTTCACCAGGACACCCCGGTCCATCATCTTCTCGGCCACCTGCCGCCCCGTTCCGGACGCCGGGGCGATGTCCACCCCCGCCCACAGCCCGCGCCCGCGCACCGCCGTCACCTTGCCGGTGCCGAGCAGCGCGTGCAGCTCGCGGTGCAGATGCGCGCCGAGCTCCGCGGACCGCGCCTGGTACTCGCCCGTCCGCAGCAGCGCGATCACCTCCAGCGCCACCGCGCAGGCCAGCGGATTGCCGCCGAACGTCGACCCGTGCTCACCGGGCCGGAACACCCCCAGCACCTCCGCGCTCGACACCACCGCCGACACCGGCACGATTCCGCCGCCCAGCGCCTTCCCGAGCACATACATGTCGGGTACGACCCCCTCGTGCTCGCACGCGAAGGTCCGCCCGGTCCTGCCCAGTCCCGACTGGATCTCGTCCGCGACGAAGAGGATGTTCCGCTCTCTCGTCAGCTCCCGCACCGCCGGCAGATAGCCCTCCGGCGGCACGATCACCCCCGACTCGCCCTGGATCGGCTCCAGCAGCACCGCGACCGTGTTCTCGGTGAGCGCCGCCCGCATCGCGGTCAGGTCCCCGTACGGCACGATCTCGAAGCCCGGCGTGTACGGCCCGAAGTCCGCCCGCGCCTCCGGGTCCGTGGAGAAGCTGATCACGGTCGTCGTACGCCCGTGGAAGTTGCCGCCCGCCACCACGATCTTGGCCATCTCCCCGGGCACCCGCTTCACCCGGTAGCCCCACTTGCGTGCCGTCTTCACCGCGGTCTCCACGGCCTCCACGCCCGTGTTCATCGGCAGCACCATCTCCATGCCGCACAGCTCGGCCAGCTCCGTGCAGAACGCGGCGAACCGGTCGTGGTGGAACGCCCTCGACGTCAGCGTCACCCGCTCCAGCTGTGCCTGGGCCGCCTCCACCAGCCGCCGGTTCCCGTGCCCGAAGTTCAGCGCGGAGTACCCCGCCAGCAGATCGAGGTAACGCCGCCCCTCGACGTCCGTCATCCAGGCCCCGTCCGCGGTGGCCACGACCACCGGCAGCGGGTGGTAGTTGTGCGCGCTGTGGGCGTCGGCGGCGGCGATGAGCGTCTCCGTAGCGTTCACGGGATCTCCAGAGGGCCAGAGAGTCGGGGGTTCCACCCCCTTCATATCCTCGCTCGCATGGTGGACGCGGGACCTGCGCCGTGCGACGCGCCCGGTAGGCTGATCAGCGGGCCGTAACTGGCGCGCTGGGATGGGACGGACCATCAGGGAGCGGCCCGAGCGGAAAACAGTGCCGTGCGCCTGGGCCGAACCGAGCACGCCGAAAGCCACGTCCGGAGGTCCCCGATGCCCGAGAATTCCGCACCCCTCTCCACCGAGTCGACGGCCTTCCGCGCCGCCCTCGACGTGATCCGCGGCGTCGAGCCGCGGGTCGCCGACGCCATCGGCCAGGAGATCGCCGACCAGCGCGAGATGCTCAAGCTGATCGCCTCCGAGAACTACGCCTCCCCGGCCACCCTCCTGGCCATGGGCAACTGGTTCAGCGACAAGTACGCCGAGGGCACCGTCGGCCGCCGCTTCTACGCCGGCTGCCGCAACGTCGACACCGTCGAGTCCCTCGCCGCCGAGCACGCCCGGGAGCTCTTCGGCGCCCGTCACGCCTACGTCCAGCCGCACTCCGGCATCGACGCCAACCTGGTCGCCTTCTGGGCCGTGCTCGCCCAGCGCGTCGAGGCCCCGGCCCTGGAGAAGGCCGGTGTCCGCCAGGTCAACGAGCTCTCCGAGGCCGACTGGGCCGAGCTCCGCCAGGCCTTCGGCAACCAGCGGATGCTCGGCATGTCCCTGGACGCCGGCGGCCACCTCACCCACGGTTTCCGCCCGAACATCTCCGGCAAGATGTTCGACCAGCGCTCCTACGGCACCGACCCGGCCACCGGCCTCATCGACTACGAGGCCCTGCGCGCCTCCGCCCGCGAGTTCAAGCCGCTCATCATCGTCGCCGGCTACTCCGCCTACCCCCGTCTGGTGAACTTCCGGATCATGCGCGAGATCGCCGACGAGGTCGGCGCCACGCTCATGGTCGACATGGCCCACTTCGCCGGCCTGGTCGCGGGCAAGGTCCTCACCGGCGACTTCGACCCGGTCCCGCACGCCCAGATCGTCACCACCACCACCCACAAGTCCCTGCGCGGCCCGCGCGGCGGCATGGTCCTGTGCGACGACAGCCTCAAGGACCAGGTCGACCGCGGCTGCCCGATGGTCCTCGGCGGCCCGCTCCCGCACGTCATGGCGGCCAAGGCAGTGGCCCTCGCCGAGGCCCGTCAGCCCGCCTTCCAGGACTACGCACGGCGCATCGTCGACAACTCCAGGGCGCTGGCCGAGGGCCTGACGCGCCGCGGCGCCACCCTGGTCACCGGCGGCACCGACAACCACCTCAACCTGATCGACGTCGCCACCTCCTACGGCCTCACCGGCCGCCAGGCCGAGGCCGCCCTCCTCGAATCCGGCATCGTCACCAACCGCAACGCCATCCCCGCCGACCCCAACGGCGCCTGGTACACCTCCGGCATCCGCATCGGCACCCCCGCCCTGACCACCCGCGGTCTGGGCACCGCCGAGATGGACGAGGTCGCCGGTCTCATCGACCGAGTGCTCACCACCGCCGTGCCCGGCACCACCGGCAAGGGCGCGCCGTCCAAGGCCCAGCACGTCCTCGACCCGAAGATCGCGGACGAGATCTCCCGCCGGGCCACCGACCTCGTGGCCGGCTTCCCGCTGTACCCGGAGATCGACCTCGGCTGAGCTCTCACCGCAGCTCAGAGATCGATCGGCTCTGTCGTGGTTCCTCCCGTGGCGGTCCGGCTCCCCGCCGGGCCGCCACGCGGCGTACGGGAGGGCCGCGGCCGGCCCCGGCGACCAGCCCGGGTATCGCCCACCACACACGTCGCTCTGCGGCCACCCCCGACGCCGGTGAGCCCCCGAACACGGTGTCCCGCACCGCCGCTCGCCGTCCCTGCTGCCGGGCCTCCGGCGCCCGCTCCGTGCCCGGGCAGGCCCCGGCAGGGCCGAGACGGGCACCGGGACCCCGTACAGGACCCGCGCCGCCGAGACCGGCAGGAGACCCACAGCCAGGACCCGGCACGCCCCCTCCCCACCACATCCGTCCCCCACTCCTCACGGATCCCCGGAGGCCGGCGGCCTCCCGGCCCGCGGGCGTCCGCCGCCGGGCCGCCGTCGGCACTGTGTTCCTCGTCTCATCGGCGGTGACCGGCAGCGGTCGGGGCCTTGGCACCGCCCTCCGCCGCGCCACGTCCTCGCGCGGCCTCACACTCTTGGCGCACCGCCGGGCACGGATCGGTTCCCGCCTGTTTCCGGCCAGTTCCGGATCGGCCCCCAACACCTGAGAGAATGGTGAGCATGGCCTCTGACCGACCCCGTGTGCTCTCCGGAATCCAGCCCACCGCAGGCTCGTTCCACCTCGGCAACTACCTCGGCGCCGTCCGCCAGTGGGTGGCCCTGCAGGAGTCCCACGACGCGTTCTACATGGTCGTCGACCTGCACGCGATCACGGTCCCGCAGGACCCGGCGGAGCTGCGCGCCAACACCCGCCTGGCAGCCGCCCAGCTGCTCGCGGCCGGCCTCGACCCGGAGCGCTGCACGCTCTTCGTCCAGAGCCACGTCCCCGAGCACGCCCAGCTCGCCTGGGTCATGAACTGCCTCACCGGCTTCGGCGAGGCCTCCCGCATGACCCAGTTCAAGGACAAGTCCGCCAAGCAGGGCTCCGACCGCGCCTCCGTCGGACTGTTCACGTACCCGATCCTGCAGGTCGCGGACATCCTGCTCTACCAGGCCCATGAGGTCCCGGTCGGAGAGGACCAGCGCCAGCACGTCGAGCTCACCCGTGACCTCGCCGAGCGTTTCAACGGCCGCTTCGGCCAGACCTTCACCGTCCCGAAGCCGTACATCCTCAAGGAGACGGCGAAGATCTACGACCTCCAGGACCCGTCGATCAAGATGAGCAAGTCGGCGTCCACGCCGAAGGGCCTCATCAACCTGCTCGACGATCCGAAGGCGACGGCGAAGAAGGTCAAGAGCGCGGTCACCGACACGGACACCGTGATCCGCTTCGACGCGGAGAACAAGCCCGGCGTGAGCAATCTGCTCACGATCTATTCGACGCTCACCGGAACGGGTATCACCGATCTGGAGGAGAAGTACGAAGGCAAGGGCTACGGTGCGCTCAAGACCGACCTCGCCGAGGTCATGGTCGAGTTCGTGACGCCGTTCCGGGAGCGCACCCAGCAGTACCTGGACGACCCCGAGACGCTCGACTCGATCCTGGCCAAGGGCGCCGAGAAGGCGCGCTCCGTCGCCGCGGAGACCCTCTCCCAGGCGTACGACCGGGTCGGATTCCTGCCTGCCAAGCACTGAGGCGTACGACCGCACGCGTACCACTTGGCAGAGCGCTGCACATCACTACGGCTGCGCCTGCCCACAACACAGCCGTGGCCTTACAGTCGAAGCCGGACGGCTGAGTACGAACCAGACAACGCGCCCGACCGCGCACTCGACAAGCACCCGACTCGACGACAGGAGACGACGTGGGGACCGTAACGATCGGCGTGTCGATCGCGGTCCCGGAGCCTCACGGCAGCCTGCTCCAGGAGCGGCGCGCGGGCTTCGGCGACGCCGCGGCGCACGGCATCCCCACGCACGTCACCCTGCTGCCGCCGACCGAGCTCGACGCCGCCGGCCTGCCGGTCGTCGAGGCGCATCTGACCGAGGTCGCCGCGACCGGCCGCCCCTTCCCGCTGCGGCTGTCCGGCACGGGCACCTTCCGGCCCGTGTCGCCGGTGGTGTTCGTGCAGGTCGTCCAGGGGGCCGAGGCCTGTACCCGGCTGCAGAAGCGGGTCCGGGACGCCTCGGGTCCGCTCGCGCGCGAACTTCAGTTCCCGTACCACCCGCACGTCACGGTGGCCCACGGCATCGACGACGCGGCCATGGACCGTGCCTTCCGGGAGCTCGCCGACTACGACGCACAGTGGCCGTGCACCGGCTTCGCGCTGTACGAGCAGGGCCCCGACGGTGTGTGGCGCAAGCTCCGTGAGTTCACCTTCGGCGGATCCGTGGTGCCGTCGCAGGCCGGACACGTGGACATCGAGCGCGGGACCATCGCCAGCAGGTAGCAGGTAGCAGGTAGCAGGTAGCAGGTAGCAGGTAGCAGGTAGCAGGCAGCAGGCAGCAGGCAGCAGGCCTGCCGCAAGCCGTGGCCCACGGCCGGGCTAGATCGGCAACCTGCGGAACAGCGCCCGCGGCGCGTGCCGCAGGGCCGACATCACCAGCCGTAGCACGCCCGGCACCCACACCGTCTCCGAGCGGCGGCGCAGCCCCAGCTCGATGGCCGTGGCGACCTCCTCCGGGGTGGTGGACATCGGCACCTCGTCGAGACCGGCCGTCATCTTCGAGCGTACGAAGCCGGGGCGCACCACCATGACGTGCACACCGGTGCCGTACAGCGCGTCGCCCAGGCCCTGGGCGAACGCGTCCAGGCCCGCTTTGCTGGAGCCGTAGATGAAGTTCGAGCGGCGGGCCCGCTCACCGGCGACCGAGGACAGCACCACCAGGGAGCCGTGCCCCTGGGACTGAAGGGCCCGCGCGCTCACCAGGCCGGCCGACACCGCGCCCGTGTAGTTGGTCTGGGCCACGCGCACCGCGCTCGCCGGCTCCCGTTCGTCGCGCGCCTGGTCACCGAGGATCCCGAAGGCGAGCAGCACCATGTCGACGTCGCCCTCGGCGAAGACCTTGCCGAGCACGGTCTCGTGGGATTCCGGGTCGAGCGCGTCGAAGGCGACGGTGCGGACGTCCGCGCCCAGGGAGCGCAGGCCCTCGGCGGCCTTCTCCAGGGAGGGCGACGGGCGGCCCGCCAGCCACACCGTACGGGTGCGGCGGGCGATCAGCCGGCGGACGGTGGCCAGCGCGATCTCGGACGTGCCGCCGAGGACGAGCAGGGACTGGGGGATGCCGAAGGCGTCCTTCACGACAGCTCCTTGGGGGATCGGAACGGCTGGGGGAGGGCTCAGAGGCCGAGGCGGCGGGCGAGGTCCGAGACGAACCACCCGTTCGGGTCCAGCGATGCGCGCAGGGTCCGGAAGTCGTCGAGCCGGGGGTACATGGCGGCGAACAGTTCCGGGCGCAGCCGGGAGTCCTTGGCGAGGTAGACGCGTCCGCCGGCCGCGGCGACGTCCTCGTCGAGCTCGTCGAGGAGGGGGCCCAGGCCGGGCAGGGCGGCCGGGATGTCGAGGGCGAGCGTCCAGCCGGGCACCGGGAAGGAGAGCCAGCCGGGGTCGGCCGCCCCGAAGCGCTTGAGGACGGCCAGGAAGGAGGGGCACCGGTGCTCGGACAGGCGTCGGACGATCCGGCGCAGGGTGTCCTCGTGGCCGTGTCCGACGACGAACTGGTACTGGACGAAGCCGGCGCGGCCGTAGATCCGGTTCCAGTGCGGCACTCCGTCCAGTGGGTGGAAGAAGGCGGAGATGCTCCGGAGCTCACCGGTACGCGCGCGGGGCGCCTTGCGGTACCAGAGCTCGTTGAACAGTCCGACGCCGGTGCGGCCGAGCAGGCCGTCCGGGACGAGGGCGGGGGCGGCCGGGAGCTGCCGGGGACGGAAGGACAGCGGGCGGCGCCACGCGCGCGTGCCCTCGCGCAGCGCCTCCAGGGGCGCGTGGTCGCCGCGGGTCAGCACCGCACGGCCGGTGGCCGCGCCGCGGGCCAGCAGGTCGACCCAGGCGACGGAGTAGCGGTAGCGGTGGTCGGTGGCGGTCAGACGGTCCATCAGGTCGTCCAGGTCGGCGGCTCGTTCGGTGTCGACCAGCATGTACGAGGTCTCGACCGGCAGGAGCCGCACCGTGGCCGCGAGGATCACCCCGGTCAGGCCCATGCCGCCCGTGGTCGCGTCGAACAGGGGCGTGCCCCGGCTCACCGTGCGGATCCGGCCGTCGGCGGTGAGGAGCTCCAGGGACAGGACGTGACGGGAGAAGGAGCCGGAGACGTGGTGGTTCTTGCCGTGGATGTCGGCGCCGATCGCCCCGCCGACCGTCACCTGGCGGGTGCCCGGTGTCACCGGCACGAACCAGCCGAGCGGCAGCAGCAGCTCCATCAGCCGGTGCAGGGATGCACCGGCGTCGCAGTGGACGGTGCCGCCGTCGGCGTCGATGGCGTGGACGCGGTCGAGTCCGGTCATGTCGATGACGGACCCGCCGGCGTTCTGCGCGGCGTCCCCGTAGGCCCGCCCGAGGCCCCGCGCGATGCCGCCGCGGGGGCCGCGGTTGCGGACGGCGGCCACGGCCTCCTCGTACGTCCGGGGGCGGATCACGCTTGCGGTGGTGGGGGCGGTACGGCCCCAGCCGGTCACGGAAACCATGTCTTCGGACATGCCGGTGACCGTATCGCTCATTTATGAGCGATTGATTACGAAACATCAGCTCCATACCCGAAATGGGTGATTAATGGGATGTCGCTTAATATTGTCGTAGTTTTGGCGGCGCCGCCGTGAACAGTGAGTCCACATGGACGACTTCGAGGACCTGGACCACAGAATCCTTTCTGCACTCCACGCCCGCGGCACCGATCCACGCGTCGCCTCCGCCGCACGCAGCCTGTCCCTCGTCGGTGAACACGGCGCGCTGTGGCTCGGGGCGGGTCTCGTCGGAGCCGCTGTGGACGGCGCGCGGCGCGGTGCCTGGCTGCGCGGCACGGCGCTCGTCGCGGGCGCGCACCTCACCAGCTCGAGCCTGAAGCAGTTCGTGCGCCGCCCGCGCCCGACGCACGTCGAGCCTTTGGTGGGCACCGCGGGCAGACACTCCTTCCCGAGCTCCCACGCCGCCTCCTCCACGGCCGCGGCCGTCGTCTTCGGGGCGCTCGGAGCGTACGGGGTCGCGCCGCTGGCCGCCGCCGTGTGCCTCTCCCGCCTGGTCGTCGGCGTCCACTACCCCTCTGACGTGGTGGCCGGCGCGGCTCTGGGGGCGCTCGCGGCGCGACTCGGGGCACGCTGGATGAACCGAGGCCCCCATGACTGAGACCGCGCCCCTCACGAACGGAGTGCACGCCGGGGAGCCGGCCCTCCTCGAGCGGCGCACGCACCTCGAGCCACCCGCGCGCCTGCGGGCGGGCGCCCTCCTGACGGGCCTGCTGAGGACCACCCGCCCCAAGCAGTGGGTCAAGAACACCCTGGTGGTCGCCGCCCCGGCCGCCGCCGGACAGCTCTTCTCCCGGCACGCCCTCGTCCAGGTCGCCCTGGTCTTCGTCCTGTTCACCGCCTGCGCCGCCGCCGTCTACCTGGTCAACGACGCCCGCGACGCCGCCGCCGACCGCGCCCACCCCACCAAGTGCCGCCGCCCGGTCGCCGCCGGACAGGTCCCCCGGCCCCCCCCCGACCCCCCCCGAGGCCCCCAGGCCGGCCGCGCGCCCCCCCCCCCCCGCCCGGCGGTACCAAACACCCTGCGGGCCTAAACTGATAAGCCTGCGCCCGGCGCCCCCCCCCGCCCCGCACTGCGGGGCCCGGTTGAACGGGTGAGCGCCGGGCGGCGGGACGA